>JBQCJQ010000025.1:0-3429 GCA_051952615.1 Humibacter sp. | reverse complement strand
ATCGACATCGTCGACTACTCGCCCGACCTGGCCACTTTCGTCGCGAGTGCTCTGTCGCCCGCAAAGGTGACGAAGGCGTTCGTGGTGGATGACTCGCTCAAGGCCGTTCGCGCCCTCGTGCCCGACTACCAGCTCTCCCTCGCGATCGGCAAGGAGGGCCAGAACGCCCGCCTCGCCGCCAAATTGACCGGCGCGAAGATCGACATCCAGCCGGATACGGCTGAATAGCGCGCTGGAGCGCTTCACCTGACCCGAGAACCGAAGAGTGCGACGAGGGCCGAAGGATCTCGTCGGCGTTCGTGCGGAGAGCGCGATCCCTTCGGTCCTGGGGTGAGGGTGAAGGCGATGGGTAAGGGCGATGGGGTAAGCTGGTGGCTGTGAGAACGTGCGTCGGATGCCGTTCTCGCGCTCCCCGGTCCTCACTTCTGAGGGTTGTAGCCCGAAATTCCCAACTCGTCGCGGACGAGTCTGCACGGATGCCCGGGCGTGGCGCGTGGCTGCATCCGACTTCCGAGTGTCTGACGAAAGCGATCCAACGCAGAGCCTTCGGGCGTGCGCTGAGGGTCGACGGCCCGCTGGACACACGGCCACTAGAGAACAGGCTGAATGGCTAATGGACAACTGATGAGCGGCTCGAAATGAGACCCGTCCACCACTAAGGCTTGCCCCTGCTCGGGCGAGCCCCGAACAGGAGAATTGTGGCTGCAAAACCACGCGTACACGAGATCGCGAGTGAACTGGGCGTCGACAGCAAGGTCGCGCTCGCGAAGCTCAAAGAGCTCGGCGAGTTCGTCAAGGGACCGTCGTCGAGCATTGAACCGCCGGTCGCCCGCAAGCTGAGGGCTGCCCTCGCTGCAGACGGAGCGAAGCCGACGGATGCCGCACCGGCCAAGCCCGCGGCGACACCGGCCTCGAAGCAGGCCGGCACTCCGGCGACCGTTCCGGCGGGTGCGCCGAGGCCCGCAGCGCCGAAGCCGCCTGCGCCGGCGCCCGCCCCTGCGCCGAAGGTCGAGGCGAAGCCCGCCGAGCGTGCAGAGGCTCCGAAGGAGAAGCCGGCGGATGCCGCTCCGCGTCCGGGAGGGCCGCGCCCGACCGGTACCCCGCGTCCTGGCAACAACCCGTTCTCGAGCTCGCAGGGCATGGGTCAGCGCCCAGCGGGTACGCCGCGTCCCGGCAACAACCCGTTCGCCAGCTCGCAGGGCATGGGTCAGCGCCCGACGCCCGGCAACATCCCGCGTCCGCAGGCGCCGCGTCCCGGTTCGCCGCGACCCGGCGGTCCCCGTCCGGCAGGCGCCGGTCAGCGTGGTCCGCGCCCGGGCGGTGCGGGTGGCGGTCGTCCCGGTGGATTCCAGCGCCCAGGTGGTGCCGGAGCAGGAGCAGGTACCGGTGCTGGTGGATTCAACCGCCCGGGCGGTGGCTTCAGCGGTCCGCGTCCCGCGGGTGGCGGCGGCCGTGGCCGTGGTCCCGGCGGTGGCACGGCAGGTGCGTTCGGCCGCGGTGGCGGCAAGAGCAAGGCCCGCAAGTCGAAGCGTACGAAGCGGCAAGAATTCGAGATGCGCGAGGCGCCGTCGATCGGTGGCGTGAGCGTTCCTCGTGGTGACGGCAGCACGGTCATCCGTCTGCGTCGCGGTGCGTCGATCAGCGACTTCGCCGACAAGATCGACGCCAGCCCCGGCAACCTCGTGACCGTGCTGTTCCACCTCGGTGAGATGGCAACGGCCACGGAGTCGCTCGACGAGGCGACGTTCGAGGTGCTCGGTGCCGAGCTGGGGTACAAGATCCAGATCGTGTCGCCCGAGGACGAGGACAAGGAGCTCCTCGAGGGCTTCGACATCGACCTCGAGGGCGAACTGGAAGACGAGACCGATGAAGACCTCATGGCGCGTCCGCCTGTGGTCACCGTCATGGGTCACGTCGATCACGGTAAGACGAGGCTGCTCGACGCCATCCGCAACACGAACGTCGTCGCGGGCGAGGCCGGCGGCATCACGCAGCACATCGGTGCGTACCAGATCACGACGGTGCACGAGGGCAACGAGCGTCCGATCACCTTCATCGACACCCCTGGTCACGAGGCGTTCACCGCCATGCGTGCCCGTGGTGCTCAGGTGACCGACATCGCGATCCTCGTGGTGGCGGCCGACGACGGCATCATGCCGCAGACGATCGAGGCCCTGAACCACGCCCAGGCGGCCGACGTGCCGATCGTGGTCGCGGTGAACAAGATCGACAAGCCGGATGCCAACCCCGCCAAGGTGCGTCAGCAGCTCACCGAGTTCGGGCTGGTCGCCGAGGAGTACGGCGGCGAGACGATCTTCGTCGACGTGTCGGCCCGCGAGAACATCGGCATCACCGACCTGCTCGACGCCGTGCTGCTCACGGCGGACGCCGGGCTCGACCTGCGCGCGAACCCGAACAAGGATGCCCGTGGTGTGGCCATCGAGGCCAAGCTCGACAAGGGCCGCGGTGCTGTCGCAACCGTGCTCATCCAGTCCGGAACCCTGCGCGTCGGCGACTCCATCGTCGCGGGCACGGCATACGGTCGCGTTCGCGCCATGCAGGACGAGAACGGCGACACCGTGGACGAGGCACTTCCGTCGCGTCCGGTTCAGGTGCAGGGCCTCTCGAGCGTTCCGCGCGCGGGTGACACCTTCCTCGTCACCGAGGAAGACCGCACGGCGCGTCAGATCGCCGAGAAGCGCGAGGCCGCGGAGCGCAACGCCCAGCTGGCGAAGGCGCGCAAGCGCATCAGCCTCGAGGACTTCACGCGTGCTCTCGAGGAGGGCAAGGTCGAGTCGCTCAACCTCATCATCAAGGGCGATGTCTCCGGTGCCGTCGAGGCGCTGGAGGAGTCGCTGATGAAGATCGAGGTGGACGACAGCGTTCAGCTGCGCATCCTGCACCGCGGTGTGGGTGCGATCACCGAGAGCGACATCGACCTCGCGACGATCGACAACGCGATCGTCATCGGGTTCAACGTGCGCCCCGACGTGAAGGCTCGCGAGCGTGCAGCCCGCGAGGGGATCGACGTGCGGTTCTACTCGGTCATCTACAACGCCATCGACGACATCGAGAACTCGCTCAAGGGCATGCTCAAGCCCGAGTTCGAAGAGGTGCAGTCGGGTGTCGCAGAGATCCGCGAGATCTTCCGCTCCTCGAAGTTCGGCAACATCGCCGGTGTCTACGTTCGCAGCGGAACCATCACGCGCAACGCGAAGGCTCGCGTCATCCGTGATGGTGTCGTCGTCGGCGACAACCTCGCGATCGAGTCGTTGCGTCGCTTCAAGGATGACGTCACCGAGGTTCGCACGGACTTCGAGGCCGGTATCGGCCTCGGCAAGTTCAACGACATCCAGATCGGCGACGAGATCGAGACGATCGAGCTCGTCGAGAAGCCGCGCGGCTGAGTGCCGTTCCGGCGGCGCCCGG
>JBQCJQ010000024.1:0-15207 GCA_051952615.1 Humibacter sp. | reverse complement strand
GATTGGCCAGGGAGATCCACGACACGCTCGCTCAGGGCTTCATAGGCATCATCACCCAGCTGCAGGCGGCGGATCAGGCGTCGGACGAAGCGCTGCGGCGTCGACACACCGATGCCGCGCTCGCCCTCGCCCGTGACGGACTCGCCGAGGCGCGCCGCTCGATGCAGGCGCTGCGTCCTGCCGTGCTCGAGGCCGGTCGGCTGCCTGAGGCGATCACGACGGTCGCACGGGACTGGTCGGTTCGAACGGGCATCCCGGTGCACGTGCGCACGTCGGGCTCCCATCGATCCCTCCCGACCGACGTCGAGGTCGCCCTGCTGCGCACGGCCCAGGAGGCGCTCGCCAACGTCGAGCGTCACGCCCACGCCAACTCGGTGACGCTGACGCTGACAGATGACGAGCGGGGCGCCCGGCTCGAGGTGCGCGACGACGGCCGCGGCTTCGACCCCGCAGCACTGCACACGACGAACGCCCCGGATGTCGACGAGATGACGGCCGCAGACGGCGCACCGTTCGCCGAGGATGCCGGCGGCTACGGGCTCATCGCGATGCGCGAACGCCTCGAGGCCGTCGCCGGTGTCCTGGTCGTCGAAGCGCGGCACGGACACGGCACGGCCATCCGAGCGGAGGTGCCGGCATGAGCGAGACCGATGCGGACCTCCCCGAGTCGGCCGCAGCCGACCCGAACACGATCAGGCTGCTGGTCGTGGACGACCACCCGGTCGTGCGGGACGGCATCGTCGGCATGGTCTCCTCAGACCCGGGCATCCAGGTCGTCGGCGAAGCGTCGGACGGCGCCGAAGCCGTGCGCCTGGTGCGCGCGCTCGAACCGCACGTCGTGCTGATGGACCTCAGAATGCCCGGCACCGACGGCGTCACCGCGATCAGGGAGCTGACCAGGCTCGGCGTCGGCAGCCGCGTCGTCGTGCTCACCACGTACGACGCCGACGCCGACGTTCTGCCGGCGATCGAGGCCGGCGCGACCGGATACCTGCTGAAGGATGCCCCGCGCGACGACCTCGTGCGTGCCGTGCACGCCGCAGCACTCGGCCACACCTCGCTCGCGCCGTCCGTCGCCACGCGACTCGTCGGAAGGGTGCGCGCCCCGGAGGCGAGCCTGCTCAGCTCCAGGGAGCTGGAAGTGCTCGCCCTCGTCGCGGACGGCGCGACGAACCGTCAGGCGGGCGTGCGGCTGCACCTGAGCGAGGCGACCGTCAAGACGCACCTACTGAGCATCTACGCCAAGCTCGGCGTGAGCGACCGTGCCGCGGCCGTCGCCGAAGGTTTCCGACGGGGCCTTCTCGATCTGTCGCCGGGCGAGGCCACGCGGTAGACGCTCAGCGCGGTATCTCGAACGGTCTCGGCAACTCGCAGACGAACGATCTGCAGAGATACTCCGTCGGCTCGCCTCCCACGGCCGTGCGCGCCTCGAAGAGCTCGAAGCCTGCCTCGGCCAGTGCGGATGCCGCCCTTTCCGTCACCGCGACCGCGACGGTGGCGGAAGGGGCCTCCGTCTCGCCATCGGTTGCGCCTCGAAGTGCGACGGCATGGGCGAGCTTCCCGTCGAGCAGCTCCCCCGGCTCCTGGGCACCCGCGCCCCCCTGAGCGGTCACGACGACGAGCTGACGGGGCTCGCCGAGAAGAGCGGCTGCGACCTGCAGCGCGGCTCCGAACGCGAGCGGGTTGCCGGGCGCGAGTCCTGCGACGGCGCCGATCGCCGTCCTGGCTGCACGGTCGTACCTGTCGTCGCCGGTGAGCGCGTAGAGCACACGGGCCGAGTCGGCGAGCGCGGATGACCCACTCGGGTACGCACCCTCCGAAGGGTCTGCGTCCGAGACCAGTCCCAGCCCGGCCAGCACGGGGTCGCCGCCTCCCGGCACGGCGAACGGCAGGTCGGAGCCCTCCCCTTCTGCGGCGTCGAGGGTGGCATCCACCAGTGCGCGGGCGGCGACCGCGAAGCGCGGCTCCCCGGTGGCGAGGAAGACGTCGAGCAGGCCGCGAGCGAACAGGCCGAAGTCCTCGAGCGCCGGTGCAGCGGATGACACGCGTCCGCCGAGCGAGGCGCGCACGAGCATCCTGCCGTCTTCCGACACGTGCGAGGCGATCAAGCGGTCGGCGGCCTCGGTTGCGGCACTCGTCCACTCGTCGTGCCCCAGGAGCGCCCCGGCGTGGGCGAGCGCACCGATCGCGAGCCCGTTCCAGCCCGTCAGAACCTTCTCGTCGAGCCTCGGCGCGGGCTGCGCCGCTCGCGCAGCGGGGTCGAGCAGGTAGTACGCGCCTTCCCTGCGAACACCGTCGACCTCGCTCTCGGAGTCCTGCGCCGACGCGAATCCGTCGTCGACGCGGAGGGTGGTGAGCAGGAAGCGGGCGATGCCCTCCGCGGTGTCGGCGAAGAGTCGGGCATCCTCACCGCTTCGACCTCTCTTCACGGCCGCATCCGCGTACAGCCGCAGCAGACCGGCGTTGTCGTAGAGCATGCGCTCGTAGTGCGGCTCGCTCCAGTCGCGCTGGGTGCCGTAGCGGAAGAACCCTCCGTCGGCGTCGCGCAGCGGCGAGAGCGCCATGCTGCGCAGCGTGTGGCATGCTGCGTCTTCGCCGGTCTCTGTGCCGCTGCCGAGCAGGAACCCGAGCGCAGGAACCGCGGGGAACTTCGGGCCGTGGAATTCCGGAGCCGTGCCGAATCCGCCGAACTCCGGGTCCTCGACCCCGGCGAGCCCGACGGCCGCTTTCTGCAGTGCAGCGGCATCGACGGATGCCCCGCCTCCGCCCTCCGCGCGCATGGCGCTCACGGCGGCCGCAACCCGCGACGCGGTGTCGGCGACCTGGTCTCGCCGGTGTGTCCAGGCGTCCGACACGGCGTCGAGCACCTGCTCGAACGACGGCAGCCCTCCCCTGGGCTGCGGCGGGAAGTAGGTGCCGGCGAAGAACGCCCGGCCGTCCGGTGTCGTGAACACGCTCAGCGGCCAGCCGAGGTTGCGCGTGAAGGCGCTCGCCGCGGTGAGGAATGCGGCGTCCACGTCGGGATGCTCCTCCCTATCCACCTTCACCGGCACGAAGCCCGCGTTCAGCCGCGCCGCCAGCTCAGGGTCGCTGAACGATTCGCGCGCCATCACGTGACACCAGTGGCACGTGGCGTAGCCGATCGAGACGAACAACGGCACGTCGCGTTCCCGCGCTTCGGCGAACGCCTCGTCGCCCCACGGATGCCAGTCCACCGGGTTGTCGGCGTGCGCCAGAAGATACGGGCTGACGGCGTCGGCGAGGCGGTTGGGCATGGCGCCAGCCTAGGCTCGGTAGAGTCTGCCCGTGACGTTCTCCATCGTCGACGGCCCCACCGCTGCAGCGCTGGCGGAGATCCTCCCCGTGCTGCTGCTCGCGTTCACCGTCGAGCTGCGGCGAACCGAGCTGCATCGCAGGGGTTCCAAGCCCGGTTGGATGATCGCGGGTCTCGCCATCTTCTACGTTCTGTTCGGACTCGTCGAGACGGCTATGGTCATCTCGATCGACGGTCGCCTGTTCCCGTCGAAGCCGAGCGATGTGATCTCCGCGCTGACCATCTTCGTTCTGCTCTGCCTGCTCTTCGTGATGGCACTCGTGCCTGCGCGGAGCAAGGATGACGCCGACGACGACTGAGCGGGCACACGCTCAGCGCGCGCGGGGCTCCAGAAAGTACGCGTCGAGGCAGTCCGGTGCGGCCTCATCGAGCCACCGGTTCTCGGCATCCGTGTTGTTCGGAATCGCTCTGCGGTAGGCGATGGCCTCCGCCAGCCCGTCGCGCGGGTCGGTTCCACACGTCTCGAGGAACGCGTCGACCAGGAGTGAGCGCAACGGCTCTGCGCGCTCAGCGGTGACCGCGTCGACATCGAGTTCCGCGCCCAGCATGACGATCACCGTGATCGCAGCGTCGACGGATGCGCGCCCCGCCGCCACGTTGTCCCAGTCGATCACGACGGGTCCGCGCTCGCTCAGCAGCACGTTCTCGGGGTGCAGATCGCGGTGCACGATCACCCCGGAGCCGTGCTCACCGGCGAGCCACGCGGGCGCCGGCATCCTGTGCAACCGTTCGTGCAGCTCGCCCAGAAGACGGCCGTACCGCTCGTACTGCTCTGGCTCGTTCGCCACCAGCTCGAAGAGGGTCGCACCCCGTACCCGCTCCAGCACGAGGTCGCCGCCGTCGACGTCGAACACGTGCGGCACCGGATACCCGTGGGTCTCCAGGTGCAGCATGACCCGCGCCTCGCTCGCGGCGGAGCGTCCGCTGCGATACCGGCGCAGCACGCGCCCATCACCCAGGTCGAACACGTCAGCCGTGCGGCCCCGTGCGATCAGCTCCATGCCTAGAGACTAGAACCGCGGACGGCCCACGAGCTCACCGCGACCGAGCGCGCCGCGACCTCCTGCGAGATGTCGCTCAGCCCACCTGCAGCGGATGACCGCCCCTGCGCCCATCGTCACCGCGGTCGAGCGCAGCGATCGCTGTCAGGTCGGCGTCGGTGAGCTCGAAGTCGAAGATGTCGAAGTTCTCATCCATGCGCTCGCGATGGTTCGACTTGGGGATCGCGACATTGCCCACCTGGATGTGCCAGCGCAGCACGACCTGGGCGACCGACTTGCCGTGCGCGGTCGCGATCTCCTGCAGCACGGGTGCCTCGCTGAGGGTTCCGCCGCCCAGCGGGTACCACGCCTCGGTGGCGATGCCGTGTTCGAGGTGGAAGGCACGCAGCTCGCGCTGCTGGAACTCCACGTGCAGCTCGATCTGGTTGACGGCAGGCGTGACGCCCGTCTCGCCGATCAGGCGCTCGAGGTGGTCGACCTGGAAGTTCGAGACACCGATGGCCTTCGCGCGACCGCTCTCCGCGATCGAGATCAGCGACTTCCACACGGTCGGGAAGATGCTCTTCGACGGCACGGGCCAGTGGATGAGGTAGAGGTCGACGTAGTCGAGGCCGAGAGCGTCGATGCTGGCCTGGAAGGCATCCTCCGGTCGTTCCTGGTCGCTGTTGGCGAGCTTCGTCGTGATCCAGAGGTCGTCGCGCGCGATGCCGGACGTCCGAACGGCCTCGCCGACGCCCGCCTCGTTGTGGTAGCCAGCCGCGGTGTCGATGTGCCGGTAGCCGGCCTCCAGCGCGTTTCCGGCGATCTCGGCGGTGCGATCAGGATCGACGCGGAACACACCGAACCCGAGCTGCGGAATGGCGGTGCCGTTGTTCAGGGCGATGGTGGGAACGTTGGTCATGCTTCCACGCTAGCGAACGTGCGCGGGCGCCGTCCTCACCCGAAGGGTCAGACGTCGTAGACCCTGATCAGCTCTCGTTTCAGCACTTTGCCGCTCGGACCGAGCGGCAGCGACTCCACGATTTCCACCCGCCTGGGGTACTTGTAGGCGGCGACGCGCTCTTTGACGTGCTCGATGAGCTCGTCAGGCGTGGCCTCCGCGCCCGGCATGAGCGTGACGGCGGCCATGATCTCCTGACCGTGGCTCTCGTGCGAGACGCCGAACACCGCGACCATCGACACTGCGGGATGAGCGGCCAGCACCTCCTCCACCTCGCGCGGATAGACGTTGTAGCCGTTCCGCACGATCATGTCCTTCTTGCGGTCGACGATCGTGACGTAATCGTCGTCGCTCTTGGTGCCGAGGTCGCCGGTGCGGAACCAGCCGTCGATCACGGCCTCCGCCGTCGCCTCCGGCAGGTTCAGGTACCCCTTCATCAGGTTGTGCCCGCGCACCACGATCTCGCCGAGCTGTTCGCGCGGCAGGAGCACGATGCGGTCGTCGATCTCGGGGTCGGCCACCTCGACCTCGACACCCCAGAGCGGCTGGCCGACGGTGCCTGCGCGCGTCGGCTTGCCGACGACGTTGAAGGTGGCGACCGGGGATGTCTCGGTGAGGCCGTAGCCCTCGTGGATGTTCACCCCGTACACCTCCTTGAACCGCTCGATCACCGCGAGCGGCAGCGCGGACCCGCCGGAGAGCCCGTATCTCAGGGGCGGCCGGTCCTCGTTCGCCTTCGCCGCCTCGAGCAGGGCGATGTACATGGTCGGCACGCCGGTCATGATGGTGCACTCGTGCTTGTTCAGCAGGTCGAGTGCCGTCGCACCGTCGAACTTCGGCACCAGCACGACGGTGGCGCCGGCGCGGAAGCCCACGTTCATCACGCACACCTGGCCGAACGTGTGGAACAGGGGAAGGCATCCGAGAATGCGGTCGTCCGCGGTGAGGTCGAACGCGTCGGTGAGCAGAGAGCTGGTCTGCTCGACGATGGCGAAGTGGCATCCCTCGGCGCCCTTCGGCTTGCCGGTCGTACCGCTCGTGTAGAGGATCGTCGCCGTGTCGAACGGATGGCGCGGCAGGTAGCTCTCGACGGGCTCGGCGGCTGAGGCCTCGTCCTCCAGTCGCGGGAACGGCAGGGTTGCCTGCATCTCGTCGGGCACCAGCACGCTCAGCACGTCGACGCCGGCCGCGGCAGCACCTTTCGCTCCCTCGCCGAGCAGCGGAGCAGCGCACACCAGCGCGACGGCGCCGGAGTCCTTCAGCACGTACGCGATCTCGTCCGCCTTGAGCAGCGCGTGCACCGGCACGACCACCCCGCCGAGTGCCAGGACCGCGAAGTAGACCCGGGGAAAGTCGGGCACGTTGGGGATGAGCAAGGCCACGGGCGTGCCCTCGCCGACGCCTCGCGCACGCAGCGCGCCCGCGTAGTGCTGGGTCTCCCGCCATAGCTGCGCGTAGCTGATCTGCTGCTCGCCGAAGATCACGGCGATGCGATCGGGATTCTGCCTGGCCGCCTCGGCCAGGATCGAGGCCACCGAGACGGTCGCGAAACCGGTCGGAGCTGCTGCGTGCTTGCTCATGGTGCTCCTTGTCGTCGTTGACATGGCATTCCTGCGCGTCGAGAGGGCGCGAGACGGCTCCGGCTCCCTCAGCGAGTGGCGCTGATGGTGAGAAACCTACACGTTCCGGCCGGGCACAGACTCGCTCGATCCCTGAGCGGATGCACCGACTTCGGCCTCCCCCGGCGCACCGAGGTAGCGACGGACGACGCCGCGCAGCGCGGTGATGCTCGCCTGGATCGAGGCAACGTCGATGTGCTCGTCGTTGCCGTGCATCCCTCGCCTGACCGCGGCATGGGTCCAGCGCTCGCTGAGCACGTCGAATCCGTATGTCGGGATGCCAGCCCAGCGCAGGAATCGTCCGTCCGAGCCGCCCGGCGCGACCACCGGCACCGCGTCCGCCTGCGGATACACGTCGGCGATGGATGCCCGGATCGCGTCGAACAGCGGCGTCCCCGTCGCCGACGAGCTGGACGGGGCATCCCCGTCGCTCGTCACCGTGACGTACGGCGCGAGGTCGCCGAGCGCGTCGATGACCAGGGCGTCGACATCCTGCGGCGTGACACCGGGCAGCGTGCGCACGTCGAGCACCACCTCTGCTGCGCCGGGGATGACGTTGCGCGCGTCTCCGCCACGCACGATCGTCGGCGAGACCGTGGTGTGCGTGAGCGCGTGCGCCAGGCCCGCGAGCGGACCGAGCTCCGGCAGCGCGGCGTCGATCGTGGCGGGATCGACGAGTCGCGATGCGACGCCGGGCGAGAATCCCGCCGCGTCGACGTACCGGGGCCAGAACTCGTCGATGACCGCGGGCGACGGATGCGCGGCGATGCGCTCGATGGCGCGCGCGGCGAGCACTGCCGCGTTGACCGATCCGTACGGGGTCGAGCCGTGTGCCGGGAGCCCGCGCACCCGCAGCCGCCTGGTGGAGATGCCCTTCTCCGCGACGGTGACGGTCACCCCGCGCACCGGTCCGAGGTCACCCGTTGAGACCTCGAGAGAACGCAACGGCACGCCGCCCGACTCGGTGATGGCGGCATCCGCGCGAAGCAGCTCCGGCCGGTGCTTGAGGATCCAGTCCGTTCCGAGCCTGCCGCCGCCCTCTTCGTCGGCGACGGCGGCGAAGACCAACCCGCCGGGCAGCGGTGCTTCGGCGACCTCGCGGGCGACGATCGCGTAGGCGACCGTGATGGCGAGCATGTCGAGCGCTCCCCTGCCCCAGATGACGCCGTCGTCGTCGAGCACGGCGGCGAAGGGGTCGTGCACCCAGGCGTCCGCGACGACCGGCACGACATCGGTGTGCCCGACCAGCGCGAGGGTCGGTGCCGTCGGGTCGGTGCCGGGGATGCGCACGATGAGGCTGACCCTGCCGGGATGCGGCTCGACCAGCTCGACGTCGATGCCGGATGCCGCGAAATACCCCTCGAGCGTGCGGGCGCTGCGTTCCTCGTGCCCTGAGTCCGGGCTGCCGTCGTTCACGCACGCGTTGCGGATGAGCTCGCGCAGAAGCGCTACGGCCTGGGCTGTCGCATCCATCGTCCTATTCTCTCCGACCCCGCCCGCCGGTCGAGCAGCGCGAGGGTGCGGCCGTCACGCGTATCGAGACCTCACGGCAGCCCGGCGAGCCGCAGCAACGCGGCCGCGAGCGCGCCGACGATGACGACGACCAGGAACGGTGCCCGCAGCAGAAGCGCGATCATGGCCGCGACGAACGACCCGATCCGAGCGTCGAACACCAGCTGCTGGCCGGAGGCGAGCGTGTTGAGCACGGTGAGGGACGCGAGAAGGCCGATCGTGAGGGCGCCGGCCACGCGGGTCATCCGTTTGTTCTTCAGCACCTTGGCAGGCACGAGGTAGCCGACCAGCTTGGTGAGATAGGCGACGACCGCCGCGGCGAGGATGTAGAGCCAGGTCGTCATGCCGTCGGCTCCGTCGGCTCTATCGACTCCGGCGGCTCCGGCGACTCGTGCGGCTCCACGTCGGGTTCGAGCCCTTCGTCGGGTCGGCCGACGCCGAACAGCCCCCAGACCGCCGCCACCGCCGCGGCGACGAGCACCGGGATGCCCGGCGGAACGAACGGCACGGCGACCACCGTCACCACGGCGCACGCCACGGCGATCGCCACAGGTTCGCGGCCTTTGAGCCGCGGCCAGAGCAGGCCGAGGAACGCGGCGACGGCCGCCCCGTCGAGTCCCCACGCCTTGGGGTCGCCGATTGCCTTGCCGAGCAGCGCCCCGAGCGCCGTGAACACATTCCACAACAGGAATATGCCGATGCCCGTGACCCAGAACGCCCTCTTCTGCTCGACCGGATCGGTCTGTGCACTGGCCGTGGCCATCGACTCGTCGATGGTGACCTGAGCAGCGGCGAAGCGCAGCCATCCACGTGGCCGCAGCAGGGCGTTCAACTGCATGCCGTAGACGGCGTTGCGGATGCCCAGCAGCGCCGCCGACCCGAGAGCAGCTCCCCCGCTGCCGCCGCCCGCCAGCACACCGATGAAGGCGAACTGGGAGCCACCGGAGAACAGCAGCAGGCTGAGCGCCATGGTCTGCCAGAAGTCCAGGCCGGATGCCACGCCGAGCGCGCCGAACGACACGCCATAAAGACCGGTGGCGACGGCCACGGATGCCCCCGTGCGCGCCGCCGGCGAACGCCACAGCTTCATCGGCCCAGTCTGCCAGGGGCGGTGTTCGGCGATGTGTCCGGTCGAGTCGGTAATCCCGCACACATTTCGGGACGTCGAGTCGGCCTCATGTATCGCCGTCGAAACATGACGGTGATACGTTCAGCGCTTGTTCCGCGGCAATGCCGCCGCCGGAACCGGCGGCGCAAGGCCGTCGCGTCGTCAGCGCCGCTTGGCACCTTTCGAAGGATGCAGCATGTCGAACCCAGAGACCAGAGAAGCACCGGATCCGGCGCTCGAGCACGAACATCAGCTGAAGGCCAACGGTGTCAGCGGCGCGGGAGCGGTCGTGATGGCGGTGGCAGGCAGCGCGCCCGCCTATTCGATCGCGGCCACGACCGCCCTTCTGATCGGCGTCGCCGGTCTCGCGTCCCCCGCAGCATTGCTCTGGTGCGGCATCCCGATGCTCGGAATCGCTTTCGCCTTCTCCTATCTCGGTCGATCGGACGTCAACGCCGGTGCCTCGTATTCGTGGGTGGGACGCGCCCTGCATCCCGTGCTCGGCTACCTGTCCGGCTGGTCTCTGGTCATCTCGGCGACGATCTTCATGGTCGCCGGTGCTCTCCCCGCCGGCCAATACACCGTGTCGCTGTTCTCCGAGAAGGCGGCCGGTGACACCTGGCTCGTCACGCTCGTCGGTGCTGCATGGTTCCTCGTGATGGCGATCTGCGTGCTCGTCGGCGTGACGGTCACCGCCGTCGCCCAGTGGATCATGTCGTCGATCGAGGTGGCGATCCTGGTGGTCTTCGGCCTGGTCGCGATCATCAAGGCGATGGCAGGGTCGCACGCCGACGGAGCCGCGTTCTCGTGGGACTGGTTCGGGTTCAGCCACTTCGGCGGCTTCTCCGGGTTCCTCGGTGCCGCGCTGATCGCAGCGTTCTATTACTGGGGCTGGGACGTCAGCTCGAACCTCAACGAGGAGACCACCAACGGCAAGAAGTCGTCGGGCATGGGCGGCATCATCGGTGTGATCATCGTGTTCCTGCTGTTCGAGGTCTTCACGATCGCCACCCAGGTGATGCTGCCGGAGAAGACCATCGCGAACAGCAACAACCTGATCGGTCAACTCGGACAGGCGATCATTCCCGGCGTCGGCGGCAAGATCCTCATCGTCGCGGTCATGCTCTCGACCATCGCCACCCTGGAGACGACTCTGATCCAGGTGACCCGCTCGTTGTTCGCCATGGGTCGCGACCGCACCCTTCCCGCGCGTTTCGGCAAGACCCACGCGAAGTGGAAGACGCCCGCTTTCGCGACGCTGGTCGTCACAGGTGTCTCGCTGGTGCTGTTCATCGGGTCGAACTTCCTCGGCAGTGTCGGAAGCATCATGAGCGCGGCGATCAGCTCGATCGGTTTCCAGATCGCGTTCTACTACGCGCTCGCCGGTGCGGCCGTCGTCGTGGCGTATCGCAAGCAGATCTTCAAATCGGTGAGGAACTTCATCTTCATCGGTTTGTGGCCGGCGATCGGGGCGGTCTTCATGACGCTCGTCTTCATCTTCTCGATTCCCGGCCAGGACGCGCTCGTGCTGATCATCGGCATCGGTACCATCGCGATCGGGCTCGTGCCGATGGCGATCTACTGGCGCAAGGGCTCGAAGTACTTCGACCGGCGGCCGCTCGAGACCGGTGACGAGATCCCCCCGGCGACGGTCAACGTCTCCGTGATCGACCCGCGAACCGACCCGGAGCACTTCCAGAAGTAGGTGCGGTCGGGCTGCTCATCGCCCGGCATCGCGCGCGAATAGGATGGAAGGCTGATGTCTTCCGTTCATGCCGCCCCCGATCACGGCATCCCCGCCATCCACTTCCCGCCCGAGCTGCCGGTCAGCGAGCGGCGGGATGACATCGCGCGCGCCATCGAGGCGAACCAGGTCGTCATCGTGGCAGGTGAGACCGGATCGGGCAAGACGACGCAGCTGCCCAAGATCTGCCTGCAGCTCGGCCGTGAGTCGATCGGGCACACGCAGCCCCGCCGCATCGCTGCCCGCGCGATCGCGGAGCGCGTAGCGGAGGAGCTCGGCGACGAGGTCGGCGGGCTGGTCGGCTACAAGGTGCGGTTCACCGACGAGGTGTCGAAGGCGACACGCATCAAGGTGATGACGGACGGCATCCTGCTGAACGAGATCCACCGTGACCGCGACCTCAAGGCCTACGACACGATCATCATCGACGAGGCGCACGAGCGCAGCCTCACGATCGACTTCCTGCTCGGCTACCTGAAGCGTCTGCTCCCCCGCCGTCCCGACCTCAAGGTCATCGTCACCAGTGCGACGATCGACCCGGACAGCTTCGCCAGGCACTTCGCGGATGCCCAGGGACGCCCCGCTCCGGTGATCGAGGTCTCCGGGCGCACCTACCCCGTCGAGGTGCGCTACCGTCCGCTCGTCGCGGAGGACGAGGGCGATGACGACGACGTGGATGCCGCACCGGCCGTCGACAAGGACTATCTGACCGGCATCACGGACGCTCTCGACGAACTTGCGCGCGAGAAGGCGGGCGACGTGCTCGTGTTCCTCTCCGGCGAGACGGAGATCAGGGATGCCGAAGACGCCGTGCGCGGACACCTCACGCGGCGCGGGCAGGCGGATGCCACGCAGGTGCTTCCGCTGTACGGACGGCTTTCCGCGGCCGACCAGCACCGCGTGTTCGGCCCCGTCCCCGCGGGCATCCGGCGTCGCGTCGTGCTGTCGACGAACGTGGCCGAGACGAGCCTCACGGTGCCGGGCATCCGGTATGTCATCGACGCCGGCACCGCTCGCATCTCCCGGTACTCCACGCGCGCCAAGGTGCAGCGGCTGCCGATCGAGGCGATCTCGCAGGCATCCGCGAAGCAGCGCTCCGGACGCTCCGGACGCACCAGCGACGGCATCGCGATCAGGCTGTACTCGGAGGAGGACTTCGAGAAGCGGCCCGAGTTCACCGAACCGGAGATTCTGCGCACGAACCTCGCGGCGGTCATCCTGCAGATGATCTCGCTGGGGCTCGGCGACATCGAGGCGTTCCCGTTCCTCACCCCGCCCGACTCGCGCGGCGTCAAGGACGGACTGGACCTGCTGGCCGAGCTGAACGCCGTGCACGACGGCCGCTTGACGAAGACCGGGCGCACCCTCGCCAGGCTGCCGATCGACCCGCGTTTCGGGCGCATGCTCGTGGAAGCCGGCAGCAACGACGTGGTGCGCGAGGTGATGGCGATCGTTGCGGGGTTGACCATCCAGGACCCGCGCGAGCGTCCCCTCGAGCGTCGCGCCCAGGCCGACCAGCAGCATGCACGGTTCGTCGATCCGACCAGCGACTTCCTGACGCTGCTGAACCTCTGGAACCACCTCGAGCAGAAGCAGAAGGAGCTCTCGTCGAGCGCGTTCCGCCGGCTGTGCAAGGCGGAGTACCTGAACTACCTGCGCATCCGCGAGTGGCAGGACCTCTACCGTCAGCTGCGGCGCACCGCCAAGCCGTTGGGGCTGGTGCCGAAGGATGCCCGGGTCGACGCCGACGGTATCCACAAGGCGCTCCTCGCCGGGCTGCTCTCCCATCTCGGCTTGCGCGACGCACAGAAGAAGGACTACCTCGGTGCGCGCAACACGCGCTTTCTCGTCTTCCCGGGGTCGGCGCTCGCCAAGAAGCAGCCGCAGGCGATCATGAGCGCCGAGCTCGTGGAGACGAGCAGGCTCTTCGCTCGCATGAACGCGGCCATCGACCCGGCATGGGCCGAGCCGCTCGCCGGCGACCTGGTGCGCCGCAGCTACAGCGAGCCGCACTGGGAGAAGAGACAGGGTTCGGCGGTCGTCTTCGAGCGCGTCACGCTGTTCGGCCTGCCGATCGTCGCGAAACGGCGAGCGCAGCTCGGACGCATCGACCCACCGCTCGCGAGAGAGCTGTTCATCAGGCACGCGCTCGTCGACGGCGAGTGGCCCAGTTCCGACCAGCACAGTGATGGAGCGGCACGTGGGCGGGACCACGCGTTCGATTTCCAGCGGGCGAATGCCAGGTTGCGCACCGAGCTCGAGAAGGTCGAGGAGCGCACGCGGCGGCGCGACATCCTGATGGATGACGAAGCCATGGTCGCCTTCTTCGAGGAGCGCATCCCACGAGACGTCACCGACACCCGCTCCTTCGAGTCCTGGTGGCGGCAGGAACGCAGGACGAACGGCGGACTGCTCACCATGCGCCGGGAAGACCTCGTCGACGACGTCGATGAGGCGAAGGTCGATGAGGATGCCTTCCCACCCGTCTGGCGCCAGGGCGATCAGCGGCTCGCGGTGACCTACCGCTTCGAGCCCGGCGAAGTGGACGACGGCGTCACCGTGCAGGTGCCGCTCGCGCTGCTGCCCCGCCTGTCACCGATCGGCTTCGACGCCCAGGTGCCAGGGCTCCGCACGGAGCTGATCACGGCGCTCATCCGCACTCTGCCGAAGGCGCTGCGGCGATCGGTCGTGCCCGCAGCCGACTGGGCCGCGCGGATCGCGGCGGAGCTGCCGGACGGCATCGGCTCCGCGCAAAACCCCGGTGCGAGCGCCGCCTCGGGTGCCGCTGCGGGCGCAGGCGCGGAGCCCTTCACGGACATCCTCGCCCGCACGATCAAGCGGCTCACCGGCACGCCGGTCGATGCGACTGACTTCGACGTCGAGCGCGTTCCCCCGCACCTGCGCATGACGTTCCGGGTGATCGACGAGCGCTCCCGCGTCGTGGCGAGCGGCAAGGATGTCGTCGAACTGCAGCGTTCTCTGGCGCCCAAGGTGCGGGAGAGCGTGGCGAAGGCATCCGTTCAGCGCCGGGATCCGATCGAGCGCACCGGCCTCACCACATGGGACTTCGATGAGCTTCCGCGTTTCGTCGACACCGAGCAGGGCGGCCGAGGAACGGGGATGCCCCGCAGCGTCATCCGTGGATACCCAACGCTCGTCGTCGAGAAGGACGGCGTCGCCATCCGTGTCGTCGGCACGCAGCAGGAGCAGGAGACATCGCTGCCCGACGGTGTGCGCAGACTGCTGCTGAACGACATCCCGTCCCCCACCGGATACGTGCAGGAGCACCTGACCGGCCCCGAGAAGCTCGCCCTTGCGGCCAGCCCCTACCCGTCGACGAAAGCCCTCTTCGAGGATTGCCTCGCCGCAGTCATCGACTCCGTGCTGTTCGAGGCCGCTCCGGGAGGACTCGTCTTCACGCGGACCGAGTTCGAGGCGATCCGCGACCGGGTGTCGGCGGGGGTGATGGATGCCCTGTTCGGCACGGTCTCGCTGGTCGCGCGCATCCTCACCGAGCACCGTGCGGCAGATAAAGCGCTCTCTGCGACGTCGTCGATGGCGCTGCTCGGTGCGCTCACCGACGCGAAGACCCAGCTGGCGGGACTCGTCTTCCCTGGATTCGTCTCGCGGACCGGACTCGTGCAGCTGCGGCATCTGCCGCGCTACCTGCAGGCGATCACGTGGCGCATCCAGCGGCTGCCCGACAACCCGGGCCGAGATCGGGTGTGGATGACCGAGGTGCAGACCGCGACCGCCCGCTTCACCGATGCCGGGGGTGCCATCCCGCTCCCCGCACACGCTCGACCGGCCCTGGTGCACGCTCGCTGGATGCTCGAGGAACTGCGCGTCAGCCTCTTCGCCCAGCAGCTCGGCACCGCAGAGACCGTGTCGTTGCAACGCATCCAGAAGGTGCTCGCGGGGTAGGGCGCGCCACACCAGGTGCGGATCC
>JBQCJQ010000023.1:0-2405 GCA_051952615.1 Humibacter sp. | reverse complement strand
ATGCCGATCAGGCGGAAGGCACCGAGATCGTGGTGCTATCGATGGCGCCCGAGAGCGCAGCTGCCACGGTCCGGAAGGGGCTCGCCATGGGCGCGACATCCGCGGTCCACGTCGCCGATCCCGCGCTGAATGGCGCGGACCTCGGTCTGACGGCCCAGGTGCTCGCGTCTGCCGTGCAACGCGTCGGGTTCGATCTCGTGATCGGCGGCAACCTCTCGACGGACGGCACCGCCGGCGTGATCCCCGCGATGGTCGCTGAGCTGCTCGCGGTTCCCGCGGCGACCGGACTCTCCGAGGTCACGATCACTGGGGCGGGCGTGTCGGGTGTGCGGGTGGCCGATGGCGCCACGGTGCGCATCTCGACCGGGTTCCCGGCTGTCATCTCGATCACCGAGGCCCTGCCAGATGCCCGATTCCCGAACTTCAAGGGCATCATGGCGGCCAAGAAGAAGCCGTTCGAGACGCTGACACTCGCCGACCTGGCCGTGGTGGCCGACGACCCCGGCACCGCGCGTTCCATCGTGGTGGACATCGCCGAGAAACCACCGCGCGCGGCCGGCACGAAGATCGCCGACGAGGGCGACGCGGGTGACAGGCTCGCCCAGTACCTGCTAGACAACCGGCTGGCGTGAAAGGACCCCTGCAGTGGAATTCTCCTTGGATTCGATCCTCGTCCTGCTCGATGTCACGCCAGGAGGGGAGCTCGCGAAGAGCTCGGCCGGGCTGCTCGGTGCCGCTGCGGCCGTCGGCTCGCCCGTCGCGCTCGTGATGGCGGATGAGCAACGGCTCGACGCCCTCGCCCACGACGCTGCGGCGCTGGGCGCGGACGCCGTGTTGATCGCTCCCGGTGTGGAGGGGGTGCTGGGTGTGCCCGCGGTGGACGCGCTTGCCTCAGCGGTGGTGGCCGTCCGACCGGACGCGGTGCTGATATCGAACTCGGCCGAGGGGCGCGACATCGCCGGTCGACTCGCTGCACGGAGTCGCCTGGCTCTGGCCGTCGATGCGGTCGGCGTCGAGCGCGACGAGGAGGGGGTCGTGGCACGCCACTCGGTCTACGGCGGTGCCTACAACGCCACGAGCGCGGCGACGTTCGGGCCCCTGGTGATCACGGTGCGGCAGGGTGCGATCGATGCGCGTGCCGCATCCGTCACCGCCTCGGTCGAGCGGCTCGCCGTCGCGGCGTCCGGGCTTCCGGCCGCGCGCATCGACGCCGTAGAAGAGTCCGTCGTGTCGTCGACGCGACCGGAGCTGCGCGGGGCTGCGAAGGTCGTCTCGGGCGGACGAGGCCTCGGCTCTCCCGAGAACTTCGCGCTGGTCGAACAGCTGGCCGACGCGCTGGGCGCCGCCGTCGGGGCCTCGCGCGCCGCCGTCGATGCGGGATACATCCCCTATGCCCACCAGGTCGGCCAGACGGG
This sequence comes from Humibacter sp., assembly GCA_051952615.1. Classification (GTDB taxonomy): domain Bacteria; phylum Actinomycetota; class Actinomycetes; order Actinomycetales; family Microbacteriaceae; genus Humibacter. Next base: position 990 of record JBQCJQ010000023.1, on the reverse strand, counting down.
TGTGTCGGTGTCGCCGCAGCTGTATGTCGCCCTGGGCATCTCGGGCGCGATCCAGCACAAGGCCGGCATGCAGACGGCGAAGACGATCGTCGCGATCAACAAGGATGCCGACGCCCCGATCTTCGATGTCGCGGACTTCGGTGTGGTCGGCGACCTGTTCCAGGTGGTGCCGCAGCTGATCGCCGCGCTCGAGGCGAAGAAGGCGTAACCGCATGGCGACTCATGGTTCTGCGTTGCGCCGAGGACTGCCGCGCGTGCCGGGTGGTCAGCCGTGGCCGCCGGCGGGCATTGTCGCGGAGGTGAACGGCGGCCCGGCAGATGCGCCGATCACGGTCACTGAGCCTGTGCCATCGCCCGCTCCCGTCTTCGTCCAGGACGAGGCGACGCCGACGGGCGCCTCGGCGGCGCCTGCGCTCCGAGACGCCGCTTCAGTCGCAACACCCGCGGGCGCCAGACCGCTGCGCCGGGGGCTGCCTCGGGTCGCCGGTGGTGAGCCTTGGCCCCCTGCCGGGTTCGTGCCGACGGCGTCACCGTCGATCGCGGTCGTGACCGCGGAGGCGGATGCCGCGCCCGCAGCGACGACCGAAACCTCGGCGATCGAAACCTCGACGGATTCTCCACCCGAGTCGGCGGCATCCACCGATCCCGCCGGTGCGGCGATCGCGAACGTCGCCCCGCGCACGACTCCGCTGCCGCTCTCGCGCACGGCGTGGGCGGGGCAGGCCGGACGCGCCCGACCGGCGGCGAAGCCGGCACCGAAGCGGATCGGGCCGTTCACCCGCGGCCAATGGGTCGGCGCCATCGTCGTGGGCGGGGCCGGCCTGGTCTACGCCGCCGCGATGGCGGTGTTCGCCGTCCGCTGGCTGCTGTCGACCCCGTGGGGGGTGGACTTCCTCGCTGCCTACCCGGGGGAGTATCACCTGCCCGCGGGAGCCCCGGTCGGATTCCCGGCATGGCTGGGGTGGCAGCACTTCTTCAACGTCTTCCTGA
>JBQCJQ010000022.1:0-2424 GCA_051952615.1 Humibacter sp. | reverse complement strand
CCCCGCTCGACGGCGAGCGCACGGGCGAGCGGGTCGTCGAGCGAGCGGCGGAGCTGGCTCGGGAGCTCGGCGAGCGCCATGCCGATGTGGTCCCCGCGGCGGCAGGCATCCTCGTTCCCGGCCACGTGGATGACGTGCGAGGCATCGGCGTCTTCGCCGAGAACCTCGGATGGCACGACTATCCGTTCCGCGACCGCGGGTCAGAGGTGCTCGGCGTCCCCGTCGGCTTCGGCCACGACGTGCGCGGTGCGGGCGAGGCGGAGCACCGGCTCGGCGCCGCTCGCGGCTTCGACGACGTGCTCATCGTGACGATCGGCACGGGCATCGCCGCCGCGGTGTTCGTCGGCGGTCGGCTGCACACCGGCGGCGGCCTCGCAGGAGAGATCGGCCACGACCGCGTCGCCGAGGGCCCGATCTGCGCGTGCGGCGGACGCGGATGCATGGAGGCCGTCGCCTCGGCCGCTGCCATCGCGCGCCGCTACACGCTTCGCACCGGCACAAAGGTCACGGGCGCCCGCGAGGTGCTGGAGCGGATGCACAACGGTGACGCGAACGCCGCGGCCGTCTGGGACTCCGCCATCGACGCGCTCGCGCTCGGCTTCTCGCACTCGGTCGCCCTGCTGGCACCGCAGGCGATCGTGATCGGCGGTGGCCTCTCCGGCGCCGGGGAGGAGCTCCTGCAGCCGCTGCGCGAACGACTGGACCGCATCCTGACCTTCCATCGTCGTCCCCTGCTGATCAAGGCGAGCATCGGCGCGGATGCCGGTCTGATCGGCTCGGCGCTGACCGCACGCGACGCGCTCTCGGCATCCACGATCGGAGACGCATCGTGGCGCTGATCGCGACGGGTGAGCTGATGGCCGGCGCCGCTGCCGCCGGCACGGGGATCGGAGCGTTCAACGTCATCCATCTCGAGACTGCCGAGGCGATCGTCGCGGCTGCCGAGCGCGCCGAGCTGCCGGTCATCCTGCAGATCTCGCAGAACTGCGTCGCGTACCACGGCGGACTGGAGCCGATCGGGCTCGCCTGCCTCGCTGTCGCGCACGCATCGTCCGCCCGCGTCGCCGTGCACCTCGACCACGCGGAGGACGAGTCGCTCGCGAGACAGGCCGTCGACCTCGGCTTCGGCTCCGTGATGTTCGACGCCGCCACGCTTGGCTACGAGGACAATGTCGACGCGACGCTCCGGGTGGTCGACTACGCGCACGCGAACGACGTGTACGTCGAGGCCGAGCTCGGCGAGATCGGGGGCAAGGACGGCGCGCACGCTCCCGGTGTGCGCACGGCCCCGCGAGAGGCCGAGCGGTTCGTCGCGGAGACCGGTGTGGATGCTCTGGCCGTCGCGGTGGGCTCTTCGCACGCGATGGCGACTCGTGAGGCATCCCTCGACCTCGACCTGATCGCCCGTCTGCACGGCGCACTCGACGTGCCGCTGGTGCTGCACGGGTCGTCGGGCGTGCCGGACGAGACCATCGTCGCCGCGATCGGCGCAGGGATGACCAAGATCAACGTCTCCACGCACCTCAATCGCTTCTTCACCGAGGCGATCAGGGAGTACCTCGCCGCGAACCCGGACGTCGTCGACTCGCGCAAGTACGTGAGGGCCGGACGGGACGTCCTGAGCGGCGAGGCAGAGCGGCTCCTGCGACTGTTCGCGAGCGCGAGGGCCGACCGCCCAACGGGTGCCGACGCCGACGGAGCGACGCGATGAACCGCACGGAGCGACTGCGCGTCGTGCTCGACCTGCTCGCGGAGACGGGACAGATCGAAGTCGACGAGATCGTCGAGCGGCTCGGCGTCTCGCCCGCAACGGCCAGAAGGGACCTCGACGCCCTCGCGGCGCAGCAACTGCTCGCCCGCACCCGCGGAGGTGCGACCGGGCAGTCGGTCGCCTACGACCTTCCGCTCAGGTACAAGAAGGAGCAGCACGCCGCCGAGAAGCAGGCGATCGCCCAGGCCGCGAGCGCTCTCGTGTCCCGGGGCTCGGTGGTCGGCCTGTGCGGCGGCACGACGAGCACCGCCGTCGCGACCGTGCTCGGAGCGCGACAGGATGTCGCGACGCCCTCCCCCAACCCCACGCTCACCGTGGTGACCAACGCGATCAACATCGCCGCGCAGCTCGTGATGCGGCCGCAGATCAAGGTGGTCATGACGGGAGGGGTCGTGCACGCCAGGTCGTACGAGCTGGTCGGTCCCTATACCGACTCCGTGCTCGGCCAGATCACGCTCGACTTCGCGTTCGTCGGCGTCAACGGCATCGACCCCGTCGTCGGCCCCACCGTGCACGACGAGCACGAGGCGGCGGTGAACGCGCTCATGGCGCGCAGGGCCGACCGTTCGGTGCTGATCGCGGACTCCAGCAAGATCGGTCGCCGGGCGTTCGCCGCCGTCGGCGAGCCCGGCGCGTTCGACACGCTCATCACG
>JBQCJQ010000021.1:0-3224 GCA_051952615.1 Humibacter sp. | reverse complement strand
GGGAGGGGGAGGAAGGAAGCCGGCTCGATGGGTGGCGAGGGATGCCCGCGTCACGTCGCCGCTCCCCGAGTCGTGGCCACCCCACCCCACCCACCCCGCTGCGCTCGTTCACCCCTCACCCCGAGGTCGTCGCCTAACGTGCCCACCTCATCGCATCGCGAAGTCGTCGCCACTTTGTGTGGGTTCCGCGTGGGTCATCCCGCAGCAAGTGGCGACGACTTGCGGGCAGGGTGGGCGCGGGATCCCCCACGGGGTGGCGGGGTGGCGGGATGCCGACGGGGTGGTGGGGTGGCGGGGTGGCGAGATGCCCACGGGGTGGCGGGGTGACGCCGCGGACGGCGGGGCAGGGTGGGGCAGCGGGGCAGCGGGGCAGGGTGGACGGCGGGGCAAGGCGGGCCAAGGCGGGGGCAGGGCGGGGCGCCGGTGCGAACGCGCAGGGCGGGCGGCCGGGATGCCACACAGAGGCCCGCCGCAGAATTCGCACAGCCGCGTGAGTAAGAGTGGTCTGTCGTGGAGATCGTCGTCGACATCGTGCTGGCGCTCGCCGCGGTCGCCGCGATCGTGGTGGGGTGGCGTCGCGGCGCGCTGCTCACCGCGCTCTCCATGGTGGGGCTCATCGTCGGCTTGTGGATCGGCCTCATCCTCGCGCCGATCGTCGTCGACTGGCTCACCCCGCTCGGGCTGACCAACACCGTGGCGCGAGCGCTGCTCGCCGCCGTCATCGTGCTGGCGTGCGGCTCGGCGCTGTACGGCGTCGGCACCACGATCGGCTCGATGCTGCGCTCGCGCATGCGCCGCGGCCCCGTCGGCCATGTCGACTCGGCGGGCGGATCCGTGATCGGCCTGGTGGCGTGGGCCGTCGTGGTCTGGCTGGTCGCCGGGTTCGTGCAGACCTCCGCGATCTATCCGGCGTCGCAACTGGCATCCGGATCGCGCATCGTCACGACCCTTGACGCGATCGCGCCCGTTCCGGCATCCACCGCGCTCGGTGCACTGGATGACGCCCTGGCCGGCGCCGGACTACCCGAGGTCTTCACCCACGGTGAGACGATCCCGGGAACAGCCGCACCGGACTCGACCATCCCCTCGGCCGTGAGCTCCCAGTCGGAGAGCGTGGTGAAGGTGCTCTCACTCGAGCCGAGCTGCTCGATGGAATCCACCGGGAGCGGCTGGGTAGAAGCCGCCGGCACGGTGGTGACGAACGCCCACGTCGTCGCCGGCTCGTCATCCGTCGACGTGCAGACGAAAGAGGGACACACCTACGACGCGACAGTGGTGAGCTTCGACCCGCGGCGCGATGTCGCCGTGCTGAGGGTTCCCGACCTCACGGCTCCGACCTTGACGACGGGTTCTCCGCTGCAGGCGGGTGGCTCGGCGGTCATCGCCGGGTATCCGGGTGGCGGTCCGCTGACGTTGGGCGGCGCACGCGTGCGTGCTGAGCTCACCGCCGTCGGCACCGACATCTACCAGAGGGATGCCGTCGCCCGCGACGTCTACTCCCTGCGCGGCACGGTGCGCCCCGGCAACTCGGGCGGCCCGCTCTTCGACGCCAGCGGCAGGGTGGTCGGGGTCGTCTTCGCGAGATCGACGACGGATGCCGGCACCGGCTACGCCCTGACGCTCGCCGAGATCCAGCCCGTGTTGAAGGCCGCGGGCTCGATGCCCGTCGCCACGGGAGCCTGCGCCGCGGGCTGACCCCCTGGCCTGCGTCGCGGGCTGACGTCCCTGGTCTGACCCGCAGGCTGAAGGATGACGCCCTGGTCCGACCCGCGGGCCGAAGGATGACGCCCCGACCACCGGCTCGCCTTGCAACCGCATAGCGCGACCGCGTACCCTGACCTTCGGTTTTTCGAATCGATTCGACTCAGGGGAGAGACCATGCGCATCACCGTGTGGAACGAGAACGTGCACGAGACCACGCAGCCGGACATCACCGCGATCTATCCGAACGGCATCCACGGCGCCATCGCGGAGGGCCTCGCCGAGCGGATTCCCGACGCGAGCATCCGCACCGCGACTCTGGCGGAACCGGAGCACGGTCTCGACCAGGCCACCCTGGATGCCACCGACGTGCTCCTCTGGTGGGGTCACATGGCGCACGATCAGGTCTCCGACGAGGTCGTCGCGCGGGTGCAGCAGCGCGTGCTCGCCGGGATGGGCCTCATCGTGCTGCACTCCGGTCACTTCTCGAAGATCTTCAAGGTGCTGATGGGCACGACGTGCTCCCTGAAGTGGCGCAACGAGGCCGAACGCGAGCTGGTGTGGACGGTCAACCCGTCGCATCCGATCGCGGAAGGCATCCCGTCGCCCCTCGTCATCGGGCAGCAGGAGATGTACGGCGAGTACTTCGACGTGCCCACTCCCGACGAGCTCGTCTTCATCAGCTCGTTCTCGGGCGGCGAGGTCTTCCGCTCGGGCCTCACGTACCGACGCGGCAACGGCAAGGTCTTCTACTTCAGCCCGGGCGACCAGGAGTATCCGGTGTTCTTCCACAACGATGTGCGCAACGTTCTGGCGAACGCGGTGCGCTGGGCGGCTCCTGGACGCACAGTCGCACCACCGCCGACGGTGTCGAACCCGGCGCGCGACTGGTTCGTTGGGGAGCTGTCGTGAGCGCCCTGAAGGTTGGCGTCGTCGGCGTCGGATGGGCCGGGCAGCAGCACCTCAAAGGCTTCGCCGCGTTGGATGACGTGCAGATCGTCGCTCTGGCGGGCATGGAGACCGAGCGTGTCGCGGAGCTGAAGGCCGAGTACGACATCCCGGTGACGTTCGAGCGGTGGGAGCAGATGCTCGACGAGGTGGACCTCGACGCCGTGAGCATCGCCACGCCGACCGCGCTGCACGCGCCGATCGCGATCGCAGCGCTCGAGCGGGGCATCCACGTGCTCACCGAGAAGCCGATCGCGGCCGGCATCGACGACGCGAAGGCGATGGTGGATGCCTCACGCTCGGCCCACCGCGTGCTGCAGGTCGTCTTCAACCACAGGCTGCGCGGCGACATCGCCGAGCTGGGCCGCATCATCGCCTCCGGCGAGCTCGGGCGCGCCTATGTCGCCAAGGCCGGATGGCTGCGCCGGGCGGGCGTGCCGACCTCTGGCTGGTTCGCCAGGCGAGAGCTCTCGGGCGGCGGACCACTGCTCGATCTGGGCGTGCACGTGATCGACTACGCGCTGCACCTGCTCGGTGAGCCGGAGGTGCTCACGGTGTCGGCCTCCACCTACGAC
>JBQCJQ010000020.1:0-10036 GCA_051952615.1 Humibacter sp. | reverse complement strand
GAACGCGACCTTCCTCGACCAGCCCGGAGTGATCGAGCTCGGGGATGTTCACCCGCTCGAAACGCCTGCTCCGCTGGAGCGAGGGCTCTCGCAGGTTCCAGTACCAGTTCACGTCGAACGGATGCCGGTCATCCGCTCCCAGCGCGAGGAAGACGACGGCCTTGCGGCGCAGCACATCGGAGACGACACCCATCGCCGCCTGCGATGGGCGTAGCTGCTGCCCGGCGCGGCGCAGCGTGTGGGCGATCCTCCGATGCTTGACGACCAGCCGCACGAGCGGGTCCGGCCAGCGGCGATACGCCTTCCGCCTGGGGTCTCGCGCGATCGGATCGCGATTCGTCATCGTCATCTCGATCGAGTCCAAGATGGGGTTGGTCACGATCGCGCCGGCGACCGGCTTGCGCAACGATCCCTCGAGTGCCGCATACGCACTGGAGCAGAGCCCGACCAGCACCACCCGGTGGCCCCTCGCGGTCACGTGATCGACGGCCTCGTCGATCTCGTCGATCCTGGTCGGCAGGTAGGTCTTGTCACGCGGCTGCCCAGCCGTGTCGGGGCTGTCGCCCAGCCCGCCGAGATCGAATCTGAGGGCGGAGACGCCTGCCTGCGCCGACCACTGCCGTGCGAGCTCCGACCACATCCTGGCCGGTCCGATGTGGCCCTCGTTGGCGACGTTCAGGAAGACCATCTCGATGTCGCTGACGAGCTCGTTCGACCGCGTGCCGACGCCGAAGAGCCGATCCGGTCCGACGGCGGTGAACGATTCCGTCACCGAGCCCCACGGTGTCGTCAAGGTCGCCTCCGACCGGCGCTGCAGGCGAACCGCTCGCCGCTCGGAGCCCGCTGCATCGGAGAGGATGCCCGCGACCGTCTCCATCGCCTCGGCGGGCACCTGCGCGTCGAGCGGAGAGACGCCGAGAAGCTCGGCCTGTCCCGACACCTCGATGATCGAGAAGCCCGCCGACTCGAACGTCGCGGCGAGCGCGGCGGGCGTCGGGCGGTCGTCGCGGAACGCGACGGTGACGCGGGTGCGAGTGGTGTCGATCGCGGCTGCATCCTCGGCACGTAGCCCAGCTAGGGCCTTCGCGGCCTGCTCGCTGAAGACGTACCCGGGAGTGACGACGGTTCCGTCGGAGGTCTCGCGGGCGTTGTCGTTCATCGCGCGATGCAGCATGGACTGCTCGCGCAAGAAGTCGCGACCGGAGCGGCACGGATCCCAGAGCACGACAGCGTCTGCTGCCCAGTCGTATCCGGATGCCGCGACGGCGGCGATGGTCGCTCCCATCCTCATTCCGACCAGCGACACCGAGGCGACACCCGTGGTCTGGACGAAGCGCACGGCCTCGTCCACCGAGGCCGCCCATCGGTCTGTCCACGCCGGATCGTTGTAGTCCCCGGCGGAATCGCCCGTGCCGTCGTAGTCGAAGCGGAGCACGAGCAGGCCGTCCTCCGCGAGCCGGCGAGAGAGGTCGCGCATGGTCCGTCTGCTCGACCGCGCCTCCTCGCCGATGGCGTGGCAGATCACCACGGCGCCGCGCACGGCGGTGTCCTCCGGGTAGGCGAGCCAGCCGAACAGCGGTCGATCGTCGGGGCCGAACCAGGTCGGCGCCTCGACGATGCGCCCGTCATGCCACTCGACGGGATCGTTCATTGCTGCAGCGCGTCTCTGACGTCGAGCGGCCACCGCGCGACATCCGTTCCGTAGCGCCTGACGAGAGCGAGTGCGATGCGCTCGAGGCCGAAGCCGATGCACGCCGAGTGTGCGGCAGCGCCATCCGGGGTTCGGATGTCGAAGGACTCGCCGAAGTGCGACTCGTGACAGTTGGCCGACGTGATCGCCGTTCGCACCTGCGTCGAGCTGACCGGGCAGGTGATCTCGAACTTGAGCGCCGTCGCCCGCTGGTTCGCCGCAAGCAGCCTGCCCGCGCGCCCGAAGAACGGGTCGTTCGCCTCCTCCACCTGCACATCGAGGCCGAGGGATGCCAGCAGCTCGAGACCGCGCTCGAGCCAGCGATCGCGGTGGTCGCGCGCGGCATCCGGCTCGCCGACGTAGACGAACTCGTGCTGGCGGAAGCTCTGCATGCGCACCGGATCGACGCTCGGCTCGTGCCGGAAGCAGTAGCCCTGCACCTCGAACCGAGCACCACCGGCAGGCAGTTCGCCGGTGAGCCTGCCGTAGAGGGGATGGCACGCCGCCGAGCACAGCGCGAGGTCGGCGAGCGACAGAGACTCCGACCAGTCTCCGCCTTCCTCTGCCGCGAACAGCATCGCTGCATGCTCGGCGTCACCGCCGGTGAACACCTCGATCGCGCCGATCAGGTCGGGAAACGAGCGCAGGTAGTCCGTGCGTTCGAAGTCCGCCATGGCCATGATCGGCGGAAAGTAGTAGCGAGCACCGCCGTTCCCGTCCGCGGCCCGGCTCGCAAGGGCCTCGATGCCCCGGACGACTCCCTCGAACTCCCCGGACCGCTGGTACAGCCCGTCGGCTCCGCCGTGCACGAGCAGCCCGGAGTCGAGCAGTTCGGCACGGAAGGATGCACGCTCGGCCAGCACCTCGGCGCTCGTCTCAGCCATCATGCTCCGGTCTCGGATTCGGCTCGGCGACCGAACGGGGCGCCGAGAATTCGACTCATTCTAGGTACGCCGACGGCACCGGATTCACCATGTCATCCGGGGTCGGAACGGCAGGCTCTTGGGTACCATCAGGGAGAGCGCGTGACATCGGTCGCCGCATCAAGGCATGCGTCACGCGGAAGGACATCTTGTGGACATCAGCTCGACGATCAGAGAGACCCTCTCGCGGTACGGAAACCTCTCGGTGGATGTCGCGACACTGTCCGACGACGACGACCTCTACCAGGCCGGGCTCACGTCGCACGCCAGCGTGAACGTGATGCTCTCGGTCGAGGATGCGTTCGGCGTCGAGTTCCCCGATTCGATGCTGACGAAGGACGCGTTCCGGAGCGTCACCGCGATCAGCGACCGGGTCAAGCAGCTGGGCGCCGACGCGACGGTCTGAGCTTCGTCGGTTCACGCCGCGATCACCGCTGCCACTGCGATGTCTGCGGTGTGCGACAGGGACACCTCGAAGTCGTGCAGGCCGACCTCTTCGGCGAGCTCGAGCGCCACGCCTGCCAGTCGAAGCGACGGCCATCCCCCTGGCTCACGCACGACCTCGATGTCGGTGAAGGGGGGCATCCGCTCAGCGACCCTCAAGACCTTGAGCACGGCCTCCTTCGCGGCGAATCTGGCGGCGAGCCCTTCCGCCGCCTCGTCGGGGTCGGCGCCCCAGCCGCCGCACGATGCCACCTCGTGCTCGGTGTAGACCCGGCGACGGTATCGATCGCCGTGGTCGATCAGCGCCCTGCGCACCTCGGAGACCGGCTGGGCATCGATGCCCACACGCACTAGACCACCGCACCCATCTCGGCCGCGTCGGCCACGCCGCCCATCTAAACGACCCCGCCCATCAGAGGTATCTCCCACTCCGTGCGGATGCGAGCGGCGGGATGACCGGCGCTGGAGAGCAGCCCGGCGACCGACTCCACGAACGAGGGCGAACCGCAGACGAAGCACTCGGGGCCGTCTGCCGGCGGCAGTCCGAAGAACTCCAGGTCGCGGGCGGTGATGCGCCCGCTGCTTCCCGATGCCCGAGCGGGCGATCCGCTTCCGGTGACGATCCAGGTCACACTCGCGCCGTCCTCAACGGCGAGCAGGGCCATGTCGTCGACGCAGAGCCGTTGCCGAAGCGACCGCACCGAGTAGATCACGCGCAGCGGCGCCCTGCTCGGCTGGGCGGCCCAGGTGTAGGCGATCGCCATCAACGGGATGATCCCCGTTCCACCTGCGATCAGGAGAAGCGGACGATCACCGGTCTGCTCGGGCGTCCACGCCATGCGATCACCCTTCGGCCCGTCGATCTGCAGCGACGTGCCCGGCCCGATGCCCGACACCAGTTCGGCCGAGACGGCGATGTGCACGCGCGTCGGCGGATCCATGGCCGCCCTGTGCGCATTGGCGATGGAGTAGCTGTGCGGTCGGTCCCAGCGGCCTCCGCCCGGCAACCGGACGTCGACGTGCTGCCCGGCGAGGTGACCCGGCCAGTCGTCGACGTCGAGCACGATCTCGCGCATCCCCGCTTCCATGGCGAGAACATCGACGAGCTTCGCGTCCAGCCAGGGAGAAGGAGCGATTTCGTCGGTCACCGAGTCACCTGGCATCCGATTCCCCACCACTCCGGAGCGCTCGCGACTGCGAACGTCTCAGACTAACAGCGCTGTCCCCCGACGGCGTCCCCCAGTTCGGGCGGCCCGATGCCCTCCTGGGGCGCGCATACTTGAAGATGTGCCGTCGCCGCTCACGGCGACCGGGGATCTTCCCCTCGCAGCGACGGCCGCGAGGGAACCCGATGCCTGCGCGACACTGGTGGGGCCTGCTGGCCGCCGCGACCACGGTGGCCGTCGTCGTCGCCGTCTCGGTGGTGGTGATCGACCGCGTGTCGGGCGACGCCCCGTCATCCGCGTCGTCGGGCTCGCGGATCGCGCCCGCTTCGGCCACGACGCCGGTGTGCGGGTTCGACGGCGGGCTCGTGAGCAAGCTCACCGCGGATCGTCCCGCCGGTGAGAACCCGCCGGCTCTGACGACGTGGAAGATCGGCGGTAAGGGGACGATCGGCGGGTTGGCCGTGGCCGGCGGAACGGTCGTCGTCGATCGGGATCTCGACAACGGGACGTCCCAGTTCGTGCGGTTCTCGCTCGACGGCAAGAGCGAGGGCGTCACCTCCGTGCCCGTGAAGCACGAGGGCCGCTGGGCCGTCGCGAGTGACGGCTCGATCTTCGTCGTCGACGCGTATCACGGTTCGACCCGTGAGGTCGTGCACTTTTCGGCGCGCGGGTCACGCCTCGGCTCCTTCGAGGTGCCGGCGAGCAGCGAGACGACCGGGCATCCGCTCGATCTTCAATACCTGATCTGGGTGCCGAAGTACGACGGCTCGGCCGCCCTGCTGATCGGGGAGGGCGGGCACACGGTGCACGTCATGCGTCCGACCGGCCAGGACCTCGGTCTGCTGAACGGTGTGCCGGATGTCATCGACGGCGCCGTCGGCGAGAATGCGATCGCCGGCTACACGACCTCCGGCGGATCGACGCCGGTCACCACGCTCGACGTGGTCGACCTCGACTCGCGCGCGACGCAGCTGCACGCCGTCTACCCGGCGGACGACGGCGCCGACTCCACCGACGACGCGATGCCCGTCACTCCCTCGCCCTACCGGCTCAGCTCCGTCGTGCCTGGACCGGCCGGCGACGGCTTTCTGCTCAGCACCCCGTACGGAGTGCAGTGGGTCGACGGCATCGGCGTGCGCAAGGGCGTATGGCTCGCGGGGCAGGACGGCTTCTCCCCTGCAGACCCCGCATCGATGGTCGAAGCGGGCGGTCGATACTGGATGCTCGTGACCACGGGAGACGACGCCGTGGAGAAGGTCGCGACCCTCAGCGCAGACCAGCTGAAGGCCCGCATGGCGTCACCCGTGCTCATGACGGCGGACACGGAGCCCGATCTCGCCCAGCTCGGACTGGGAATCGGCGCGATCACCCACTCTCCGTTCAACCAGTTCGACGCCGGCCAGACCCCCTCCGTGTACCTGCGCACCGAGTCCGGCTGGGGTGAGGCCCAGGGTGCCGCGAGAGAGCCGCTCGAGGTGCGCTACAGCGTGATGGGAGACCCCACGCTGCCCGACCCGGTGACGACAGAGCAGAGGAGCGTCGCCATCCCGTGGGGAGGAGGGGAGACGGCACTGCGGCTTCCACCGACCAGGCCGGGACCTTACGAGGTGAGCCTCGCCGTCGTCGACACGTCATCGGGCGCGGTGCTCTCCGGCTCGTGCCTGCACTACTCGGTGGGCGCACCGGGTGCGAAGCTCGGGCTGGGCGACCTCGCGGCGGGTGCCGACTGGGGTGGACCGGGTCCGCTGCGCGGCGTGCAACTCGCCGACATCCTCGGCATCGGCAGCGACCGCGTTCAGCTGGACTTCGGCAGCATCGTGCCCGACCCGAAGTCGACACCGAACGCGTCATCCCTCCGCTGGGACTCTCTGCCAGGCGCCAGCCTGTCGGATGACCCGGACAACGACCCGTTCCAGAACCTGCGCGAGGCCGGGGCGTACGCGGCGAGCCACGGCGTGCGGCTGATCGTGCAGGTGGCGAACGGCGGAGACGCCGAGAAGTCGGCCATCGCCGCCGACACCTGGGCGGGCTGGGTCAAGCTCATCGTCACGGAGTTCGCCCGCCAGGCTCCCTCGATCACGTCGTGGGAGGCGTACAACGAGCCGAACAACGTCATGGACTCGGCCGACGCGTACTGGAAGAACGTGGAGATACCGTTCGCCGACGCCGCCCACGCCGCCCGCTCGACGTCGTACGTGATCGCGGGCAACACTCTCGGCTTCGAGACGGACTGGTGGAAGAGAGCCGCCGCCGACGGCGTCTGCTCCCACGTCGACGCGATCGGCGTTCACCCGTACACCGGGTGGAACAGGTCGTGGGAAGAGGAGGGGTTCGAGAACAAGGACTCCGGGTTCGACGAGCTCACCAAGGCTCTCGGGCCATCATGCGCCAAACTCCCGCTCTGGGACACCGAGTCCGGCTGGACCTCGGACAGCGCAACCGCGTACTGGGACCAGGGCTCGAACGTCGCACGCAAGCTCCTCTGGTACCAGCAGGACGGCATCGCGGGCTGGACGTACTTCTTCAGCGAAGGGGGCTGGGGCGAGAACGACTCGAGCTGGTCCCTCATCCAGAGCCAGTCCTACGTCAAGCCGGGCGCCCTCGCCTACGCCACCGTCTCCCGGCTGCTGAAGGGACGCGGCGCACCGGAGTCCGTGAGCACGGGCATCCCGTTCACTCATGTCATGCGGGTGCCGGGCGACGACACGATGCTGGTCGCCTGGACGGACGAGGCGCGGATGACCGCGAAGCTGACCACCGACGCCTCATCGGTGCGCGCAACGGACGAATACGGCGCGACGACCGACATCCGCCTCTCGAACGGGTCGGCTTCGGTGACCCTCACGGCCACGCCGCAGTTCTTCCGCGCGACCAAGGGCAGCACGATCAAGCTCGATGCCACCGAGGCGTTCGGCGCCGACCTGCTGAAGGGTCAGACCGTCACGGCGTCCTCCACGCACTCGGGCTCGCATCCGCAGGTCGTCACCTCGGGCACGGCCGATCCGTATCGTCCGTGGCGGTCCGGATCGATCGACGGCAAGATCGATCCGGAACCCACCGTCACGATCCCGCTGAGCTCGACGGCGACGATCGATCGCATCGCCGTGGCAACGGGGAACATCGCGTGCTGCGAGGCGGGACTGCGCGCCTACACGGTCTCGGTGCAGCGGCCGAACGGGTCGTGGCAGGTCGTCGCCAGCCCGACGGGCCAATTCTGGGATCGCACGGTGGTGTTCCACTTCGCACCCGTCGAGGCGAAGGCCGTGAGGGTGCGCGCCGAGTGGACGACCATTCGAGGCGTCAAGGTCCTCGACATGAACTACACGGGCTTCGCGGGAGGTCTTCCGCCGCCGTTCATGGGGCTCAAGACCGAGACCGACTACGTGATGTCGGTATCGGCCGTGTCGGCATGGGCGCCTGCGACGTCGCGGTAGAGCGCTTCGTAGGCGTCGACGGTACGGTCCCAGGTGAAGTCGCGAACGCGCACCGCCCCGGCCACGCCGATCGCCGTCGCCCTGCCGGGGTTCTCGACGAGGTCACGAAGCGCCGTGGCGAGGGCGCCGACGTCCTCTGGATCGACGAGCAGGCCGTCGACACCGTCGTGGACGAACTCAGGCGGTCCCCCGCGGGTCGTGGCGATCAGGGCGGATGCCGCGCGCCACACCTCGAGGGCGGCGATCCCGAACGGCTCGGTGCGGCTCGGCACCACGCCGACGACGGCACCGCGGCGCAACCCGCCCACCGTCGCCCGATCGAGCCAGCCGGGCAGGATGACCCGCTCTCCCACCCCGAGCCGGTCGGCCTGCTCGCGCAGCGCCCCGAGCTGGGGTCCTCCCCCGCCGATCACCAGCCGCACGTCATCGGGCAGCCCTGCGCGGGCGAACGCCTCGACCAGCAGGTCGAAGCCCTTGAGCCGCTGCACCCGGCCGACGGCGGCGATGTAGCGGCCGTCGACGCCCTCGGGCGGAGGGCCGACCGGCTCGTCGGGGTCGATCCCGTTGAAGACGACGACCCCGCGGCCTGCGGCGAGCCCGAAGCGCGCCACCAGGTCGTCGAGCGCTACCTGCGAGCATCCGGTGACCACGGCGGCGGCGGACAGTCCCTTGCGCAGGCTGTCGATGGCGAACCGTGAGTGCGAGAACAGGCCTTCGTCGTCGGCGAGGGTCTCCCCGTGTGCGGTGATGATCATCGGGGTGCCCGTGCGCTTGGCGAGCCGTCTGGCGTAGGTGCCGTTCGGGCCGAAGCAGTGCACGTGGATGACGTCGGGCCGATGCGAGCGGAACGCCGCACGCCAGCGGCCGGCGGCGACGGGCATCCGCCAGACGAAACCGAGCATGGCCTTGGCCGATCGGGCAGGCAGCGGTGCAGGGAGATCGCGTACCTCGATGCCGTCGACCTCGCGAACGCCGTATCGCCCTTCGCGGTCGATCGTCCAGACGACGACCTCGTGCCCGCGGTCGCGCAAGATGCGCGCGACGTTGCGCACATGCTCCTCGACGCCGCCGACATAAGGGTCGTACGAGCTCGTCGCCAGCGCGATCCTCACGATGCCACCGTCACGCTCCAACGCTACTGCCCGCCCTAAGGTGGACGTGTCGCGAGCGAAGGGGGAACGATGCGCCGACCGCGCGTGCTCGTGCTCGACCACACCGCCCAGGAGGGCGGGGCGGAGCTGGCGCTGCTCCGCGTCGCCGAGGTGCTTTGCGACGACGACGACCTCGAGCTGCGCGTGCTCCTCTTCGCGGACGGCCCGCTGAGGGAGCGGCTGGTGTCGGCCGGAGTGCAGACCGCCGTCCTGCCACTGGACGAGGGCATCGCGACGGCCTCTAGGGATCGCATCGTCGCTGGCGCCGCCGGATCGGCGCTGAGCGCCGCGGGGTACGTTCCGCGGCTGGTCAGAGCCATCCGCGGTTCCCGCGCCGACGTGGTCGTCGCTAACTCGCTCAAATCCGCGGTCTTCGCCTTCTTCGCCGCTCCCCTGGCCGGGCGTCGATGGGTGTGGCAGCTGCACGACCGCCTCGCGACCGATTACCTGCCTGCACCCCTCGTCGCGGCCATGCGACTGATCGCCGTGCTGGGGCCCCGCGCCATCGTCGCCAACTCGCGCGCGACCCTCGAAACCCTCCCTGCCAGCGCCAGACGCAAGGCCGTCGTCGCCTATCCCGGTCTTCCGCCGGAGGCGTTCACACGCGCCCAGCCGGCATCCGGAGACGTCGTGGTGGGCATCCTCGGCCGCGTCAGCCCCACGAAAGGACAGCGCGAGTTCCTCGAGGCTGCGGCGATAGTGGCAGCCGGCCGCCGCGACGTCCGATTCGCCGTCATCGGTGGCGCCCTCTTCGGCGAGCACGGTTACGAGGCCGAGCTGCGTGACCTTGCCGAGCGACTCGGCATCGCTGACCGCGTCGAGTTCACGGGCTGGGTCTCTGATGCGCCCGCCCGCCTTCGCGAGCTGACCGTGCTCGTGCACGCGTCGCCAACCCCCGAGCCCTTCGGCCAGGTGATCGTCGAGGCGATGGCGGCCGGCGTTCCGGTCGTCGCCACCTCGGCAGGCGGGGTTCCGGAGATCCTCGACGAGAACGGCGGCAGGTCGGACGCCCCGTGGTCGACGACGGCGACGGGAGTCCTCGTGCGGCCCGGCGACTCGACGGCACTCGCACAGGCCATGGCGTCGGTGCTCGACGATCGCGTCGCGGCGAATGCCCGTGCCGGCGCCGCCAACGCGGACGCTCGTCGACGCTTCACGATCGAGCGCACTGCCGAGGCCATCCGCGAGGCCTGGAGCACGGCTCTCCCGTCGCGTGCACGCGTCCGAT
>JBQCJQ010000019.1:0-2722 GCA_051952615.1 Humibacter sp. | reverse complement strand
CGGGTGGCCGGATGGCTGCGGCACCTGCGCATCGTCTCGGACCACGTCGACACCCGCTCGCTGGTCGCCGAGTTCGCGAAGACCAGCCTCGAGGAGATCGACTACCTGCACGAGGCGGCGGGCGCCGAGCGCTTCGCGGCGATGTTCGCGGACGACACGCGCGTGGCGGTTCCCGCCGTGGTGTGGGAGCGCACCTCGCGGCGCGTGCTCACACTGTCGGATGTCGCAGCGATCAAGATCAACGACGTCGAGGGTCTGCGCGCGGCCGGCATCGACCCGTCCGAGGTCGCCTCGGTGTTCGCCGAGGTGATGTTCGAGCAGCTCTTCGGCCACGGCTACTTCCACGCGGACCCTCACCCTGGAAACATCTTCGTCACGCCCAGGGCCGGCTCAGACGGCACCTCCCTTCCTGCCTGGCAGCTCACGTTCATTGACTTCGGCATGATGGGCGAGGTCACCGACGAGCTGCGCAACGGGCTTCGGCGGCTGCTCATCGCTGTGGCGGCGTGTGACGGGCGAGGCCTCGTGGCGAGCATCCAGGATGTCGGCATTCTGCTCCCCACCTCCGACACTGCGGAGCTCGAGCGGGCCATGTCGCAGCTGTTCGATCGCTTCGGCGGGATGGGATTCGCCCAGCTGCGCAAGGTCGACCAGCGCGAGTTCCGCGACTTCGGTCGGGAGTTCGGCTCGGTCGTGCGGTCGCTGCCGTTGCAGCTGCCGGAGGACTTCCTGCTCGTCATCCGCTCGATGTCACTGACCTCGGGTGTGTGCAGCTCGCTCGACCCCGAGTTCAACATGTGGGATGCGATCGAGCCCTACGCGTCGCGGCTGCTGCGTGAGGAGAGCGGCAACGTCATCGCGTCAACGCTGAGGGAGGCGGTCTCGCTCGCGGGTATCGCGCTGCGTCTGCCCGGCCGCATCGACTCGCTCATCACGAGCGTCAACGAGGGCACGGTCGCCGTCACGACGCCGCCGATCGAGCGCCGGCTGGGGCGTCTGGAGCGGCTCGTCCGTCGGGCGATCGGGGCCGTGCTGTTCGCGGGCTTCCTCATCGGAGGCGTTTTGCTGCTGCCCTTCGTGCTTCCGCTCGGCATCGTGCTGATGTGCGTCTCCGCCGTCCCCCTCGTCTACGCGGTTTTCGGCGGCGGTGGCGGCCGACCTCGTTGATCGCCTCAACCCACGGGAGGTGTCACTCGGCCGACTGTCCGGGCCACTGCCTGCCAGCCCACGGGTCGTAGTCCGCGATCAGGGCTTCCTGGGTGGGGCGCTCCGCCTCGTCCACGTGCTGCAGGTTCACCCGCACGCGGTACCAGAGCGAGCTCGAGCCCCGCATGCCGTCGACGAGCTCGTCCGCTGGATGCAGGCGGGCTGCGGCATCCGGATGCTCCGCCTTCCACTGCTCGAGCGCCGCGACCGCTTCGGGCTTCGTCTTCGTGCGGGCGATCTCGATGAGCGGCATGGACGACACACGGCGTCCGGAACCGTCATCCGACCGCGGTGGCTTCTCGGCCGGACCGAGCTTCTCGGCGAGCTCGAGCAGGCCGCCCAGCGAGCCGATGACGTCGTCGATGCCGTCGTGCGGATCGCCGAGCTCGGCGAAACGGCGCAGCACGGTCGGAACGGTGAACTCGTCCGGACGGCGTGAGCGCACCTCGTCCCAGTCCATGGGCGTGGACACGCGGGCGTCAGGCAGAGGACGCACCGAGTACGCGGATGCCACCGTGCGGTCCTTCGCGTTCTGGTTGAAGTCGACGAACACGCTCTCGCCGCGCTCCTCCTTCCACCACCGCGCGGTGGCGAGCCCCGGCGCGCGGTTCTCCACCTCGCGGGCGAGCGTCTCGGCGGCGAGGCGCACGTCGGTGAACGTCCATTGCGGCGCGATGCGCACCAGGATGTGCAGCCCACGCGAGCCGCTCGTCTTCGGCCAGCCGACCAGGCCGTGGTCATCCAGAACCTCGCGCACCACGAAAGCGACGTCGACGATCTGCGACCAGTCGACGCCGGGCATCGGATCGAGATCCACCCGCAGCTCGTCGGGATGATCGAGGTCTTCGGCGCGAACGGCGTGCGGGTTGAGGTCGAGGCATCCGAGGTTCGAGACCCAGGCCAGACCGGCGGCGTTCCGTAGCACGGCCTCCTCGGCTGAGGTGCCGCGCGCGTAGCGGAGCGTTGCGGTGTCGATGTAGTCGGGATGCCCGTCCGGCACGCGCTTCTGAAAGAAGGGCTCCTGCGTGAGTCCCTTCACGAATCGCTTGAGCACCATCGGACGCCCGCCGGCACCCCGCAGTGCCCCGTCGGCGACGGCGACGTAGTAGTTCGCCAGGTCGAGCTTGGTCAACCCTGGCTCGGGGAACACGATCTTGTCAGGATGCGAGATGCGCACCTCGTGCCCGTCGACCTCGAGGAACGCCTCCGACTTCGATGACGCGGCCATGCCGCCACGGTATCCGCGCGCCCCCGCCCGCGCCAGGGGTGCGCCCCCGCGCCAGGGGCGCGACGCCGTCCGCGCTGGGCACAGCCCCGCGCCCAACCCTCGTTTGAAAGTCAAATAACGCGAACCTGCGCGCCCATGTTCGCATTATTTGACTTTCAAACGGTGGTTGGGCGCGGGGCCGCACCCTGGGCGGCCAGGGGCCGCACCCCTGGCGCGGGCGGGGGCGCGCGGATACCGTGGCGGCATGGCCGCGTCATCGAAGTCGGAGGCGTTCCTCGAGGTCGACGG
>JBQCJQ010000018.1:0-12982 GCA_051952615.1 Humibacter sp. | reverse complement strand
GCGAGCTCGACACTTTCGAAGACGAGCGACTCGTCGACGAGCTGAAGAAGGCCAAGGAAGAGCTGTTCAACCTGCGCTTCCAGTCGGCCACCGGCCAGCTCGAGAGCCACGGCCGCCTGCGCGCCGTCAAGCGCGACATCGCCCGCATCTACACGGTCATCCGTGAGCGTGAGCTCGGCATCCGTGCGACGCCGGCGCCGGTCGAGGTTCCCGCCAAGGCCGCCAAGAAGAGCAGCAAGAAGGCTTCAGCCGCTGAGGCAGAGGCCGAGACGAAGGAGGAGGCGGAGTAATGGCAGCCACCAAGGCATCGGCCGAGAAGGCCCAGGCGGAGACCGCCGGCCACGAGCACGCCGAGCACGACGTCAAGGAGGCGGGCGCCCGCGGTTACCGCAAGTCCCGTCGTGGTTACGTCGTCAGCGACAAGATGGACAAGACCATCGTCGTCGAGGTCGAGGACCGCGTGAAGCACCCGCTGTACGGCAAGGTCATCCGCCGCACCAACAAGGTGAAGGCACACGACGAGAACAACACCGCCGGCATCGGCGACCTCGTCATCATCAACGAGACCCGCCCGTACAGCGCCACGAAGCGCTGGCGCCTGGTCGAGATCCTCGAGAAGGCCAAGTAGGCCTGCCGGCTTACTTGTGACAAGGAGTTGTAAGAAGTGATTCAGCAGGAATCCCGACTCAAGGTCGCCGACAACACGGGCGCCAAGGAGTTGCTGACGATCCGCGTTCTCGGTGGCTCGAGCCGTCGCTACGCCGGTCTCGGCGACACGATCGTGGCGACCGTGAAGGATGCCATCCCCGGCGGCAACGTCAAGAAGGGCGATGTCGTCAAGGCGGTCATCGTGCGCACCAAGAAGAACACGCGCCGCGCTGACGGCTCGTACATCAAGTTCGATGAGAACGCCGCAGTGATCTTGAAGAACGACGGCGACCCGCGCGGCACCCGCATCTTCGGGCCGGTCGGTCGCGAGCTCCGCGACAAGAAGTTCATGAAGATCATCTCGCTGGCGCCGGAGGTGATCTGATCCATGGCGAACATCAAGAAGGGCGACCTGGTGCAGGTCATCTCGGGCCCGAGCCAGGCGCGCGGCGGAGACCGCGGCAAGCAGGGCAAGGTCATCGAGGTGCTCGTCGACCAGGACCGCGTCGTGGTCGAGGGCGTGAACTACGTCACCAAGCACGTCAAGGTCGGCCAGACCCAGCGCGGCTCCAAGACCGGTGGTCTCGAGACGCACGAGGCGCCGATCCACGTGTCGAACGTGGCGCTGGTGGACCCCGAGACGAAGAAGCCGACCCGCGTCGGCTTCCGCGAGGAGAAGGTGACGAAGGACGGCCGCACCAAGACCGTGCGCGTCCGCTACGCCAAGAAGTCAGGTAAGGACCTGTAATGACCGACACGACTACGACGCCGGCTGGCCCCGCGGCCGCAGGCTCGCCTGCGAGCAGAGTCCAGCCGCGCCTGAAGCAGAAGTACAAGAACGAGATCGCGCCGCAGCTCAAGGAGCAGTTCGGCTACGGCAACGTTCACGAGATCCCCGGTCTGGTCAAGATCGTCGTGAACACCGGTGTCGGCGAGGCCGCGCGCGACGGCAAGATCATCGACGGTGCGGTCGCCGACCTCACCAAGATCACCGGCCAGAAGCCGCAGGTCACGAAGGCCCGCAAGTCGATCGCGCAGTTCAAGCTGCGCGAGGGACAGCCGATCGGTGCGCACGTCACGCTGCGCGGCGACCGTGCCTGGGAGTTCCTGGACCGCCTGCTCGCTCTCGCGCTGCCGCGCATCCGCGACTTCCGCGGTCTGTCCGACCGTCAGTTCGACGGCCATGGCAACTACACGTTCGGCGTGCAGGAGCAATCGATCTTCCACGAGATCAACCAGGACAAGATCGACCGTCCCCGCGGCTTCGACATCACCGTCGTCACCACCGCGAAGACGGATGACGAGGGTCGCGCGCTGCTGAAGGCGCTCGGCTTCCCGTTCAAGTCGAACGACCAGTAACACCCACCCACCGTGCGGCCGCCCGGCCGTGACGGACCATCGATGGTCGCTGTTCTTGTAAAGGGCAGCGAAACCAGGTGAACGAAGGAAACAACCCATGACCATGACAGATCCGGTCGCAGACATGCTGACCAGACTGCGCAACGCGAATTCGGCGTACCACGACACCGTGTCGATGCCGAGCTCGAAGCTCAAGGCTCACATCGCCGAGATCCTCAAGAACGAGGGCTACATCTCCGACTGGAACGTCGCAGACGCGCGCGTCGGGCAGACCCTCACGCTGAACCTCAAGTTCGGCCCGAACCGCGAGCGTTCCATCGCGGGCATCAAGCGCGTCTCGAAGCCCGGACTCCGCGTCTACGCGAAGTCCACCGAGCTGCCCAGCGTGCTCGGCGGCCTCGGTGTCGCCATCCTGTCCACCTCCTCGGGTCTGCTCACGGACCGCGAGGCCGAGAAGAAGGGCGTCGGCGGGGAAGTCCTCGCCTACGTGTGGTAGCAAGATGTCCCGAATCGGAAGACTTCCCATCGACATCCCGGCCGGCGTCGACGTCAAGGTCGACGGCCAGGATGTGACCGTCAAGGGCCCGAAGGGTGAGCTGTCGCTCACCGTGGCCCAGCCCATCCAGGTGAAGATCGAGGAGAACCAGGTTCTCGTCTCCCGCCCGGATGACGAGCGCACCTCGCGCTCCCTCCACGGCCTCACGCGCACGCTGATCAACAACCAGATCATCGGAGTCACGCAGGGCTACTCGAAGGGCCTCGAGATCGTCGGCACGGGTTACCGCGTCGCGCAGAAGGGCTCCTCCATCGAGTTCGCCCTCGGGTTCTCGCACCCGGTCACCGTCGAGCCGCCCGCTGGCATCAGCCTCACGGTGGAGGGCAACAATAAGGTCACCGTCGCCGGCATCGACAAGCAGGCCGTCGGCGAGGCCGCCGCGAACATCCGCAAGATCAAGAAGCCGGAACCGTACAAGGGCAAGGGCATTCGCTATGCAGGCGAGGTCGTCCGTCGTAAGGCCGGAAAGGCTGGTAAGTAAGCATGAGCGTCAAGAGCAAGTCAGCGGCACGCGACCGCCGGCACGCGCGCCTTCGCAAGAAGGTCGTCGGCACGGCCGGTCGTCCCCGTCTGGTCGTCACGCGCTCCGCGCGTCACGTCTTCGTGCAGGTCGTCGACGACGCCAAGGGCCACACGCTGGCCTCCGCGTCGACCCTCGAGGCCGACCTCCGCGGGTTCGACGGTGACAAGACCGCCAAGGCCCGCAAGGTCGGAGAGCTTGTCGCCGAGCGCGCCAAGCAGGCCGGCGTCGCCGAGGTCGTCTTCGACCGCGGCGGAAACAAGTACGCCGGTCGCGTCGCCGCGATCGCCGAAGGAGCCCGGGAAGGTGGGCTGAGCCTGTGAGTGAGAACGAGACGAAGGAGCAGGACGTGGCCACCGAGCAGACGACTGCGGAGAAGCCGGTCGAGACCGCGGCCGGAACGGACACCACGAGCCGTGACGCCCGCGACGGACGCCGTGGCGGACGTGACCGCAACCAGGGTCGCGACCGTGGCGGACGTGACGCCGACAAGAGCCAGTTCCTCGAGCGCGTCGTGACCATCAACCGCGTCTCCAAGGTGGTCAAGGGTGGTCGTCGCTTCAGCTTCACCGCTCTGGTCGTCGTCGGTGACGGCAACGGCCTGGTGGGTGTCGGCTACGGCAAGGCCCGCGAGGTGCCGCTGGCGATCTCGAAGGGCGTCGAAGAGGCCAAGAAGAACTTCTTCCGCGTGCCGCGCGTCGGCAGCACCATCCCGCACCCGGTGCAGGGTGAGGCCGCTGCCGGTGTCGTGCTGCTGCGTCCGGCCGGCGCCGGTACCGGTGTTATCGCCGGTGGTCCGGTGCGTGCCGTGCTGGAGTGCGCTGGCATCCACGACGTGCTGAGCAAGTCGCTCGGCTCGTCGAACACCATCAACATCGTGCACGCGACCGTCGAGGCGCTGCAGCAGCTCGAGGAGCCTCGTGCCGTTGCCGCCCGTCGTGGGCTCGACTTCGATGAGGTCGCTCCCCGCCGGCTGGTCCGTGCAGAAGCAGAGGCGGCTGAGGCCGCCCGAACCGCGAAGGCTGGTGCGTGATGGCGCAGCTCAAGGTGACCCAGATCAAGTCCAAAGTAAGTGAGAAGCAGAACCAGCGCGACACGCTTCGCAGTCTGGGATTGAAGCGCATCGGTGACGTCGTCGTTCGTGAGGACACCCCTCAGAACCGTGGCTACGTCAAGACCGTCGCTCACCTGGTGAAGGTCGAGGAGATTGACTAATCATGGCTGACGAGAAGACCGAGAAGAAGGTCCCCGCCGAGGCCAAGGCCAAGGCGCCCGCAAAGGCGACCACGAAGAAGGCTGAGGCCGGCACGGCCGAAGCGTCGAGCGCGACGGCGAAAGCTGGCGCTGCGAGAAAGACAAGCACAGCGTCGAGCAAGAAGACCCAGGACGTGCCTGAGAAGCGCGAGCCGGTTCTCAAGGTGCACCACCTGCGTCCGGCTGCCGGCGCCAAGAAGGACCGCACCCGCGTCGGACGCGGTGAGGGCTCGAAGGGTAAGACGGCAGGTCGCGGTACCAAGGGAACCAAGGCGCGCTACCAGGTGCGCCCCGGCTTCCAGGGTGGTCAGCTTCCTTTCCACATGCGTTCGCCGAAGCTGCGCGGGTTCAAGAACCCGTTCCGCATCGAGTACCAGGTCGTGAACCTCGAGAAGCTGGCCGAGCTGTACCCGGCCGGTGGCGACGTGACCGTGAGCGATCTGGTCGCCAAGGGCGCCGTTCGCAAGAATGAGAAGGTCAAGGTTCTGGGCAACGGCGACATCGCCGTGAAGCTGAACGTGGAGGTCGACAAGGTCTCCGGTTCGGCCGAGCAGAAGATCGTCGCGGCCGGAGGCTCGGTCAAGTAGGCTCCGACCGCCGCCGGATTCCAGGCATCCGGATTCACCCCGTAAAGTAGTCCAGTCGGGTGGCCACCTCGGCCACCCGACTGACTCCTTACCCCGGAAAGCAGGACGTCACTTGTTCAACGCCATCGGGCGGATCCTCCGCACCCCTGATCTTCGTAGGAAGATCGGTTTCACTCTGGGGATCATCGCGCTGTTCCGCCTGGGGTCCTTCATCCCGGCCCCGTTCGTCGACTTCAGCAACGTCCAGGCGTGTCTGGCGGCGAACCAGGGCACGACCGGCCTCTACGAGCTGGTCAACCTCTTCAGCGGCGGTGCGCTGCTGAAGCTCTCCATCTTCGCGCTGGGGATCATGCCGTACATCACGGCGTCGATCATCGTGCAGCTGCTGAGGGTGGTCATCCCGCACTTCGAGGCTCTCTACAAAGAGGGCCAGGCCGGTCAGTCGAAGCTGACGCAGTACACCCGCTACCTCACCATCGCGCTGGGTGTCCTCCAGTCCACCACGCTCATCACGGTCGCTCGCAGCGGTGCCCTGTTCGGTTCGAACAGCGCGTCGCAGTGCTCGCAGCTGATCACGAACGACGCCTGGTACGCGGTGCTGCTCATGGTCATCACGATGACCGCCGGCACCGGCCTCATCATGTGGATGGGCGAGCTGGTGACCGAGAAGGGCATCGGCAACGGCATGTCGCTGCTGATCTTCACCTCGATCGCCGCGCAGTTCCCCGCCTCCCTCTGGGCCGTCGAGCAGACGCAGAGCTTCGAGATCTTCCTGATCGTCATCGTGATCGGCCTGTTCATCGTCGCGGCCGTCGTGTTCGTCGAGCAGTCCCAACGGCGCATCCCCGTGCAGTACGCGAAACGCATGGTCGGCCGTCGAACGTACGGCGGCAACAACACGTACATCCCGATCAAGGTCAACATGGCCGGTGTCATCCCGGTGATCTTCGCGTCGAGCCTCTTGTACCTTCCTGCTCTCATCGCGCAGTTCAACCAGCCGGCTCCCGGCAAGGAGCCTGCGCCCTGGGTCACCTGGGTCACGAACTACCTGACGCAGGGCGATCACCCGCTCTACATGCTGATCTACGCACTCCTCATCATCGGCTTCACGTACTTCTACGTCGCGATCACCTTCAACCCCGAAGAGGTCGCCGACAACATGAAGAAGTACGGCGGCTTCATCCCCGGCATCCGTGCAGGACGCCCGACGGCCGAGTACCTCGACTACGTGCTGACGCGCATCACGCTGCCCGGCTCGATCTATCTGGCCGTCATCGCGCTCATCCCGCTGGTCGCCTTCGCGCTGCTCGGTACCAGCCAGAACTTCATGTTCGGTGGCACGTCGATCCTGATCATCGTCGGCGTCGGCCTCGAGACGGTCAAGCAGATCGACTCGCAGCTGCAGCAGCGCCACTACGAAGGGTTGCTCCGTTGACAGAAGCGCACGAAGAGCGAAACCGAGAGCGCGGCGCGCGCCTGCTGATCGTCGGCCCTCCCGGGTCGGGCAAAGGCACCCAGGCCACATTCGTGGCCGACGCGTTCGACATTCCGGCCATCTCGACGGGCGACATCTTCCGCCACCACATCACGCACCAGACAGAGCTCGGCATCAGGGTGAAGGCGATCGTGGATGCCGGCGACTACGTCCCCCACGACCTAACCAACGAACTGGTGGCGGCCAGGCTGTCCGAGCCCGATGCCGCGAAGGGCTTCCTGCTCGACGGCTACCCGCGCACGCTGGACCAGGTGGAGTTCCTCGACGAGCTTCTGGCGTCGGATGGCAGCCTCGAGGCGGTCATCCGCCTCACCGCCGACAAGGACGAGCTCGTGAAGCGCCTGACCCACCGGGCTCACGAGCAGGGTCGCGCCGACGACACCGAAGAGGCCATCCGTCACCGTCAAGACGTCTACAACGCGCAGACCGCGCCGATCATCGAGGTGTATCGGGAGCGCGGGCTTCTCGCCGAGGTCGACGGTCTCGGCTCCGTCGATGACGTCGCCGCACGCATCCGCGAGGCGCTGGCCGCGCGCGGCATCGGCGAGGTCGACGGCACAGCGGCCGCCTGAGCGACGACGTGCCAGGCATCCGGCGATCGATCTACAAGTCGCCAGCGCAACTCAGGCTCATGCTCGAGCCCGGTCTTGCGACCGCTGACAGCCTCGATGCCGTCCGGGCGGCGGCCAAGCCGGGCGTGACGACGCTCGAGCTCGACACGCTCGCGGAGCGGGCTATCGAGGCCAGGGGCGGAAAGTCGAACTTCAAGCTCGAGCCCGGGTATCGCCACACCATCTGCGCGTCGGTGAACGACGAGATCGTGCACGGCATCCCGGGGGAGCGCGTGCTTCAGGCTGGCGACATCCTCTCGATCGACTCCGGCGCCATCCTCGGCGGGTGGAACGGCGACGCCGCCTTCACGGTGGTGATCGACGACCCGGCGCGTCCCGATCTGGTTGCGGAACGGCGTGCACTCGCCGAGGTGACGGAGCAGTCGCTCTGGCACGGCATCGCGACGCTGGCGAAGGCGTCGCACCTGAACGAGGTCGGGGATGCCATCGAGGCGTACATCCTCTCGCAGGGCGACTACGGCATCCTCACCGACTACATCGGGCACGGAATCGGCCGGCGCATGCACGAGGCGCCGCCCGTGTTCAACTACAGCGTGCGCCAGAAGGGTCCTGAGGTTCGGCCCGGGCTCGTCGTCGCGATCGAGCCGATGGTCGTCGCCGGGTCGCCGGACACCTATGTTCACGACGACGGATGGACCGTGGCGACCGAAGACGGATCGGCTGCTGCGCACTGGGAGCACTCCGTCGCCGTTCACAAGGACGGCATCTGGGTGCTCACGGCGCACGACGGTGGTGCAGCAGGGCTGAAGCCGTTCGGCATCACCCCCGTGCGTCCCGCGTAGCGTCGAGGCCGCCGTCGGCACCAACGGGCACCGGTCGTTGCCGGTTAGGCTCGAAAGGTGCCCGTCTTCATGATCGATGTCCTGCCGGCCGATTCCGCCACCGACCCAGCGGCGACGGTGCGGCGTTACGAAGAGGGAGTGCCGACGCTCGACGTGCGCGACCTCGGCGCTGCCCGCGGCGACGGTGTCTTCGAGACGATCGGTGTGGTCGGCGGACACCCGCAGGCGCTCGAGGCGCACCTGAGCAGGCTGGCGAGTTCCGCAACGCTGCTCGACCTCCCGGAGCCCAACGAGTCGCAGTGGCGCCACGCCATCACGGTGGCCGCCGCGTCGCTGCCGACGGATCGGCAGGGCGGCTTGAAGGTGGTGTTCACCCGCGGTGTCGACGGCGCGGGCACTCCGACGGGCTGGATCGTCGCGACGCCGGCTGCCGGGGAGTTCGCCGAGCGCGAGACGGGCATCCGCGTCGTCACCCTCGACCGCGGTTACACGAGCGACGTCGCCGAGCGCGCACCGTGGCTCCTCGCCGGCGCGAAGACCCTGTCGTACGCCGTCAACATGGCGGCGATCAGGGAGGCGCACCGCCGAGACGCCGATGACGTCATCTTCGTCAGCTCGGACGGCTACGTCATGGAGGCGCCGACCGCGACCGTCATCCTCTTGTTCGGCGACCGGGTCGTCACGCCGCGGACCGACATCGGCATTCTGCCGGGAACGAGTCAGCTGAGCGTCTTCGACTTCGCCTCTTCGCGCGGGCTTCGCACGGAAGCGATGCTGGTTCCGGCATCCGACCTGACGAAGGCGGATGCCGCATGGTTGGTCTCGAGCGTGCGTCTCGCTGCTCCCATCACGAGCGTCGACGGCATCGAGTTGCCCGTCGACGTCGAGCTCACCCGCGAGATGAACGCCGCTCTGCTCGCCCGCGAGGACTGAGGGCCGGGACTATAAAGGCGACCCGACGCCGAGTGGCGAAGACGCGCCGCATGGCCTAAGATAGATCTTTGGTGTCTTGCACCCGTTTTGCGGTGCGCGCCTCAGGGCGCATCCGACACCATCCATTCACCGCACGACCGGCACTGGAGTGCCTGAAGCGATAGTGAGGCTCTGGCCAAAAAAGACGGCGTAATCGAGATCGAGGGATCCGTGGTCGAGGCGCTGCCCAACGCGATGTTCCGCGTTGAGCTCACCAACGGACACAAGGTTCTGGCCCACATCTCGGGCAAGATGCGTCAGCACTACATCCGCATCCTCCCTGAGGACCGCGTGATCGTGGAGCTGAGCCCCTACGACCTCACCCGTGGCCGAATCGTCTACCGCTACAAGTAATCCAGGCGTCGGAAAGTAACGGCCCACGTCGACGGAAGCGTCAGCATCCGCCTGCCGTGGCGCACGACGACAGCGATAAGGAATATCACCATGAAGGTCAACCCCTCAGTCAAGCCCATCTGCGAGCACTGCCGCGTCATCCGCCGCAACGGCCGCGTGATGGTCATCTGCTCTTCGAACCCGCGCCACAAGCAGCGCCAGGGTTAGTCGACTCCCCGTTCCGCTCTGAGAGCGGGATGCCGGGCAACAACTGAACAGCGAGAACGCCAGCATCAACAAGCGGTGAGAGCCGTGGACACCTCGGGTTGGAGGCCCGGGCACCGATGCTGGTCCACACCTCCACACACTCACAGGAGAAGCCAGAATGGCACGTCTAGCAGGCGTCGACATCCCGCGCGAGAAGCGCGTGGAAGTCGCACTCACCTACATCTACGGCATCGGCCACACTCGTGCGCTCGAGACGCTGCAGGCCACCGGGGTCTCGGGAGACATCCGCGTCAAGGACCTCACCGACGACCAGCTGGTCGCGCTGCGCGACCACATCGAAGGAACCTACAAGGTGGAGGGTGACCTTCGCCGCGAGGTCGCCGCCGACATCCGCCGCAAGGTCGAGATCGGTTCGTACCAGGGCCTGCGCCACCGCCGCGGCCTTCCCGTGCGCGGTCAGCGCACCAAGACCAATGCGCGCACCCGCAAGGGACCGAAGCGCACCGTCGCCGGCAAGAAGAAGGCCCGCTAGGCCACCGGCTAGCGCTCGAGATCTCAGGAGTAGAACATGGCAGCACCCAAGTCGGCCGTTCGCAAGCCGCGCAAGAAAGAGAAGAAGAACATCGCCGTGGGCCAGGCCCACATCAAGTCGACGTTCAACAACACGATCGTCTCGATCACCGACACCAACGGTGCGGTGATCAGCTGGGCGTCATCCGGCGGCGTGGGCTTCAAGGGCTCCCGCAAGTCGACGCCGTTCGCCGCGCAGCTGGCCGCCGAGTCGGCCGCCCGCCAGGCGCAGGAGCACGGCATGAAGAAGGTCGACGTCTTCGTCAAGGGTCCGGGCTCGGGCCGCGAGACCGCCATCCGCTCGCTGCAGGCCGCAGGCCTCGAGGTGGGCTCGATCAACGACGTGACGCCGCAGGCGCACAACGGTTGCCGCCCGCCGAAGCGTCGTCGCGTCTAGTAGCTGTGACACTTTCCGCTCACGCGGACGGCGGCCTCTTCGTGGTCGTCGTCCGCGAGCGGATATAACTCAATACCTGTACAGAGCAAGCGTCATATAGCGGACGCTTAGCCGAAAGGAATCAACAGTGCTCATCGCACAGCGCCCTACGCTCACCGAAGAGAACATCTCGGAATTCCGCTCGCGGTTCGTCATCGAGCCGCTCGAGCCGGGCTTCGGATACACGCTCGGTAACTCCCTCCGCCGCACGCTGCTGTCGTCCATTCCGGGCGCTGCGGTCACGAGCATCCGCATCGACGGCGTGCTGCACGAGTTCACGACCATTCCGGGCGTGAAAGAGGATGTCACCGAGATCATCCTGAACATCAAGGGACTCGTCGTCTCCAGCGAGCACGACGAGCCGATCACCGCCTACCTGCGCAAGCAGGGCTCAGGTGAGGTCACGGCCGCCGACATCTCGGCTCCCGCGGGTGTGGAGATCCACAACCCCGAGCTGGTCATCGCGACGCTGAACGAGAACGCCCGCTTCGAGGTCGAGCTGACCATCGAGCGCGGTCGCGGCTACGTCTCCGCGCAGCAGAACCGCAACGAGTACAGCGAGGCCGGTCAGATCCCGATCGACTCGATCTACTCGCCCGTGCTCAAGGTCACGTACCGCGTCGAGGCGACGCGTGCCGGTGAGCGCACCGACTTCGACCGCCTCGTGGTGGATGTCGAGACCAAGCCGGCGATCAGCCCGCGCGACGCCATCGCCTCCGCCGGCCGTACGCTCACCGAGCTGTTCGGCCTCGCCCGCGAGCTCAACTCGCAGGCCGAGGGCATCGAGATCGGCCCCGCGCCGGTCGACGCTGTTCTGAGCTCCGAGCTGTCGATGCCGATCGAGGACCTCGAGCTCTCGGTTCGCTCGTACAACTGCCTCAAGCGCGAGGGCATCAACAACGTCAGCGAACTGGTCTCGCTCTCCGAGACCCAGCTCATGAACATCCGCAACTTCGGTCAGAAGTCGGTGGATGAGGTCAAGGACAAGCTGACGGAGATGGGCCTGTCGCTCAAGGACTCGGTTCCCGGGTTCGACGGCACCCACTTCTACAGCGCCAACGATGACGAGTACCGCTGATCCGTCGCGGCCACACCACCTGATCTGACAACGGCCGACCGGCCACACAAACGGAGAAACGACAATGCCTAAGCCGACCAAGGGCCCCCGCCTCGGAGGCGGACCCGCACACGAGCGCCTGTTGCTCGCGAACCTGGCTGCCGCCCTTTTCACGCACAAGCGCATCACGACGACCGAGACGAAGGCCAAGCGCCTGCGTCCGCTCGCCGAGCGCCTGATCACGTTCGCCAAGCGTGGTGACCTGCACGCCCGTCGCCGGGTGCTCGGTGTCATCCAGGACAAGGGCGTGGTCTACGAGCTGTTCGACGTCATCGCCCCGCAGGTGGCCGACCGTCAGGGTGGCTACACGCGTATCACCAAGATCGGCAACCGCAAGGGCGACAACGCCCCCATGGCCGTGATCGAGCTCGTGCTCGAGCCCGTCACCCCGAAGCGCAAGGCTCCTGCCGCGCCGAAGTCGCCCGCCGCGAAGGAGGCCGAGAAGGCTGAGGCAGCGGCCACGGCCGAGGCCGTCGAGGAGACCACGGCAGACGAGACCGCTGTCGACGCCGAGGCGAACGAGGAGGCCGAGGCTGCCGTCGAGGCCACCGAGACCGACGACGAGAGCATCGACGCCGGCGAGGACGAAGCCGAAGACGAGGCAGCGGCCAAGTAGCCGCAGCTCGGACGCATTCGACGAGGCGCCGGACGGAGAATCCCTCCTTCCGGCGCCTCGTTCGTTGTCCGCCGGCGCGCGACGATGCCGCAGCCGAGCGCTTCCTAGGATGGAGTGCGTGACGCAGGCGGGGGACACGACGACCGAAGGCGCGACGGGCGAGACGAGTGAAGGCACGCGCATCCGTCTCGACATCGCGTACGACGGCACTCATTTCAACGGCTGGAGCAGGCAGCCGGGGCTGCGCACCGTGCAGGGCGTGCTCGAAGAGGCCTTGCACACGCTGTTCCGCAGGCACGAACCGGCACCGATGCTGACTGTCGCCGGTCGAACGGATGCCGGTGTGCACGCCCGCGGTCAGGTCGCACATCTCGACCTGACGCCGGAGCAGTCCGCGTCGTTGCTGCGCCCGCGCAAAGCCCGTAACGCTGCCGACGACGCGGATGCCGCTGCGGCGCTGTGCAGGCGGCTCATGGGCATCCTCGGCTCATCGGGCTCCGACGTGGTCGTCACGGCGGCGACGATCGCGGAGCCGGGTTTCGATGCCCGCTTTTCGGCGTTGTGGCGGCGGTACGAATACCGCGTCGCAGATGCGTCGACCGTGCGGAACCCGCTGACCCGCACGAGCACCGTGTGGTACCCGTCGGTGCTCGACCTCGACGCCATGCACGAGGCGGCGGGAACGCTGCTCGGGCTGCACGACTTCGCGACCTTCTGCAAGCCTCGCGAGGGGGCGACCACGATACGCACGCTGCAGGAGTTCACGTGGCGGCGGGATGTCGACGGCGTGCTCATCGCCGAACTGCGTGCCGACGCCTTCTGCCACAGCATGGTGCGGGCGCTCGTCGGGGCCTGCGTCGCGGTGGGGGAGGGCAAG
>JBQCJQ010000017.1:0-3703 GCA_051952615.1 Humibacter sp. | reverse complement strand
GCGTCGACCTCGGCTGGATCGGGAGGCGCGTCACCGGGGACACGATGATCGGCTGCGGGGAGTGCCACCGCTGCCTCGACGGTCGTCACCACGTGTGCGAGCACCGCTTCGAGCTCGGTATCCGCGGCGGGAAGCCGGGCGCTCTCGCTGAGCGGCTCGCCTATCCCGCCGCCTACCTGCACCCGCTCCCGGACGCCGTGGACGACGCAGCCGGCGCCCTCGTCGAACCGGCTGGGAACGCCATCCGGTCGGTCTGGGGGGCCGATCTGCGCCCTGGCGACCGCGTGCTCGTCCTCGGCACCGCGACGATCGGCCTGTTGGCGGCGATGTTCGCGCGCGCCCAGGAGGCCGAGGTCCACATCCTCGGCCGCAGTGCGGCGCCGATCACGTTCGCACGCAGTCTCGGCTTCGAGCACGTGTGGACCGAGGACGACCTCCCGTCGCTGCCGTGGGACGCCGTGATCGATGCGTCCAACGCCGCCCAGCTGCCCGCCAAGGCGCTTGAGCTGGTCGAGCCTGGCCGACGCGTGGTCTACGTCGGGCTGGCCGGCAAGCCGAGCCTCCTCGATAGCCGCACGCTGGCGTTGAAGGACGTCACCGCGGTCGGCATCCTCGGCGCGAGCCAGGGGCTTGCTGCCGCCATCGAGGCGTTCGCCGACGGCTCCGTCGACCCCCGTCCACTGATCTCCGGGGTCGTCGGCCTCGACGACCTGGCCGGCATCCTGGCCGGCCAGGCGCCCGCCGACGCGGGCCCCGGCCCCAAAGTCCACATCGCCATCGGGTCGCCATCGGCTTCACCCTCGGCGACGACCACCACTCCAGAAGGGATCCACCCATGAGAAGAGCGATCATCACCGGAGGAGCGCGCGGCCTGGGGGCGGCGAGCGCCGAACGGCTCCGCGCCGACGGCGTCGAGGTGGTCACGGTCGACCTCGCCGGCCACGTCGACCTCCACCTGGACGTCACCGACGAAGACGCCCTGGCCGACGCCGCGGCATCGATCGGGCCCGTCGACATCCTCGTCAACTCGGCCGGCATCGTCGGCCCGAACAAGCCCCTGCTCGAGACGACGGCCACGGAATGGTCGTCGGTGCTCGCCGTGAACGTCCTCGGCACGACGGCGACCATCCGCGCATTCGCGCCAGGGATGGCGGAACGCGGCTGGGGCCGCATCGTCAACTTCGCCAGCATGGCCGGCAAAGACGGCAACCCCAACCTGTCGATCTACTCGGCATCGAAGGCAGCGGTCATCGCCCTGACGAAGTCGCTCGGCAAGGAGCTCGCAACGTCGGGCGTCATCGTCAACGCCATCGCCCCCGCCGTGATCGCGACACCGATGAACGACGACACCGCACCCGACGTGCTCGCCCACATCACGAGCCTGATCCCGATGCGGAGGGTCGGACGCGCTGACGAGGTCGCCGCCCTGGTCTCCTGGCTGGCCTCCGACCAGGTCAGCTTCTCGACCGGAGCGGTCTACGACATCAGTGGGGGGCGGGCGACGTACTGAGCGACGCACGAAGCCGCCGCCATATGAAGACGCCGCCTCGCGATATGCGGGGCGGCGTCTTCTGTGGCAAGGCGGTCGTCTAGTCCCGTCAGCCAATATCGAGCGCGAACAGCACGGCCGAGGGCACCTCCGGAAGCGTCACCTCCAGCACCCCGTCCCTCGTCCAGCCGAGGAGGGCGTCCGTGTCAGAGGGGAAGAGAACGCGCGGCGTTTGCTGTTGGATGCCACGACCCGTGAAATCGAGTCGCACGCTGCTCTCCCCTCCTCGTCGCCAGACGGCGATGAGGACGCCCTCCTCTGTCGTGAGCGCCTGTGCGATCCAGGCGTCGGTCCAGCCGGGGAGACCCAGCGGCCACCACGGAGTGGCATCGGGGATCAGCTCCCGATAGTCCTTGTAGACGCGGATACCCTCCGCGAGCGAGTCGAGCTGACCGGCCGAGAGCTTCCAGATGCCGCCGCTGATCTGCGGGCGAGCCAGCAGACCGTTGACGATGCTCAGCGCAAGCTCGCCTTTGGCGAACTCCGGCTGGGGGTACACCCATACACCCGCCTGCTCGGGAGTGAGTGCGGTGGGAGCGCCCGCCGCGATCGGGACGTACACGCGATGGTCCATCTGGTCGCTCGTCGAGAGGATCGAGTGACGCGCGAGCGTCGCGTAGTCGACGCGGGCACCACCACTCGAGCACGACTCGATAACCAAGCCCGGGTGCCGCGCGAACAGTCCGTCGATCCAGGAAAGAAACGCGCGGTTGTGCTCAAGCAGGCCGTCGCCCGCGCTGTCCGCGCGTACCTCGGTGCCGACGCCGCCGTTGATGTTGTAGTCGAATTTGAGATAGCCGAGGCCGTAATCGGCAATGAGTCGATCGACGACAGCGTCCATGCGCGATCGGACGAATTCGGACCTGAAGTCGAGCTGGTGGCGTCCCTGGCTGACGACCCGCGCTCCGTTGTGCTGGAAGAATGCGGAGTCGGGAAATCGATCGAGGATGGGGCTGTGAATCCCGACGACCTCGGGTTCAAGCCACAGGCCGGGGATCATTCCGCGGTCGCGAATCGCATCGAACACGGCGACGAAACCGTTGGGGAACCGCTCCGGTGACTCTTCCCACCCGCCGACAGTGTCCCACCAGCCGGTTTCGTCGCTGTACCAGCCGGCATCCACGCAGAAGTACTCGCAGCCGACCGCTGCCGCCGCCTCGATGACGGGGAGCAGCTTCGCTTCCGTCGGCTCAGCGACCAGGGCGTTCATGAAGTCGTTGAAGACGACAGGCAGGGCGACGTTGTCGTCGTTGGGTCTCCGGATGCGCCTGCGGTAGTCGGTCAGCGGCACGAAGGCGTCAACGAGCTCGCCCCTCGCGCAGGCGACCGCGACCGGGACGGCCTCGAACCGGTCACCGGGCATCAGGGTCTTGTGCCACTGGTGCTCCTGGTCGGTCGGTCCGCCCGCCGAGAGGTAGATCGCCGCCCGATGGTCGCCGAGCTCCCACTGCCACGACCCGTTGTGCTCAATCTGCCACAGCCAGGTCAGGTCGCGTGACCGATCGGTGAAGGCACCCATCGGCAGATACTCGGTCGTCGGCTGCGTGCCGACGCTTAGAACGGATACGCGCTGCTTCGAGGCCGGCCCGACATGCTCGACGAAACCGGGGTCGATGATCCCGAGCGACGGGAGTCGATGCTCGTTCCATTGGAACTCGGCAGAGAAGGTGCTGTTCGGGATCCACAGGGACGTCTCGTCCTGCCAGCCCGGGCTCGCGAAGCGAGCAAAGCCGTTGAAGGCGAACGACGACACGTACTCCAGGACGACCGGTCGCTCCGACTCGTTCGTCACGACGGTGGTGCAGCGCAGCACGGGGAGGTCTCCGTACACGGTCCAGCTGCTCGCGACCGAGACACCATCGCCGGTGCACTGGACCAGCGTGAGGGTCTGGGTGGCATCGACCTCGGACGTCTCGTGGCCTCGATAGCGCAGCGCGAGCGTGGTGCCGAGCTCGACATGCCTGCTGCCCTGTGGCAGAGCGTCCCCGGCGACGAGGAGCTCCACCGGGTTCAGCGATGCCGCGAGGGCGAGCTGCGACGCCGGGGCATCCGGCGTCGTCACATCGGTGAGCGCCACCCGCCCGTCATCGTCGACGTGCAGCCTGAGGCGAATGCCCTGGTTGCCCCAATCGATCGTCTCGGTCATTCCTCTTC
>JBQCJQ010000016.1:0-2946 GCA_051952615.1 Humibacter sp. | reverse complement strand
CTCGATTTGGGTCGCATTCCTGCTTTGTCCATCGTTCGACGCCCTTCCGTGGCGTCTCTGTGCTGCAGAGGATGTCTGTGCCTGCTCGACTCCTGACCGTCACCGACGTCTCCTCCCACGCCCAGGCATCCGGTTCCGCGGGGGCATCTGACCGGGAAGAGTCACGCACCACGCCGGAGGACGATGCGTTCCGCCCGACGCCGGAGCGCATGAGGCAGGCGCTGGAGCACGCGAGCTCGGGCATCCGACCTTCGAGCGAGGATGCCGAGACGCTGCTCTACGCACGTGGCGACGACCTCGACGCGCTCCTGGGCATCGCCGGCCGTCTGCGGGACGAGGGACTCGAACGAGCGGGCCGACCGGGCGTGATCACGTACTCGCGCAAGGTGTTCATCCCGCTGACGCACCTGTGCCAGGACCGCTGCCACTACTGCATCTTCGTGCAGACCCCTGGCAAGCTCGCCAAGGCGGGAATCTCGCCGTTCCTCTCCGAGGAGGAGGTGCTCGAGATCGCGCGGCAGGGCGCGGCGATGGGCTGCAAGGAGGCGCTCTTCACCCTCGGCGACCGGCCGGAGAACCGCTGGGCGGTGGCTCGCGAGTGGCTCGCGGAGCACGGATACGCATCGACCCTGGAGTACATGCGCGCGATGGCGATCCGCGTGCTGGAGGAGACCGGGCTGCTCCCCCACCTCAACCCCGGCGTCATGACCTGGGCAGAGCTGCAGCGTCTGAAGCCGGCCGCGCCGTCGATGGGCATGATGCTCGAGACCACGTCGGTGCGGCTCTGGGCGGAGAAGGGACAGCCCCACTTCGGCTCGCCCGACAAGGATCCGGCCGTGCGCCTGCGTGTGATCGACGACGCCGGGCGGTCGCAGATCCCGTTCACGACGGGCGTGCTGCTGGGCATCGGCGAGACGGTCACCGATCGGGTGGATGCGATGTTCGCCATCCGTGACGCCCATGATCGCTGGGGGCACGTGCAGGAGGTGATCGTGCAGAACTTCCGCGCGAAGGACGCGACCGCCATGATGCACCGCGACGACCTCGCCGCGGACGAGTACGCCGCGGCGGTCGCCGTCACCCGCCTCGTTCTCGGGCCGGATGCCCGGGTTCAGGCACCCCCGAATCTCACCGATCACGACGAGCTGGCCCTGTTGATCCGTGCAGGCATCGACGACTGGGGCGGCGTCAGCCCCCTCACCCCGGATCACGTCAACCCGGAGCGTCCGTGGCCGCAGATCGACGAGCTCGCGCGCCTCACCGGGATCGCGGGGTACCGGCTGCGCGAGCGCCTCACCACGCATCCTCACTTCGTTCGCGAGGGGTCGCCGTGGGTCGACCCGGCGGTGCAGCCGCACCTGTACGCCCTGGCGGACGACTACGGCCTGGCCGACGAGGCGGCCCCGGTGGTCGGGCGGCCCTGGGCGCTGGAGCCGACCGGTGTTGGGCCCGCTAGTGCGCCACTTGCGTCTAACAGCGCCAGCGAGAGTGGCGCAATAGAGCGCACATGGCGCAGTAGGGATGACGCGCGGGGCTCGGGCGTGGGGCCCCAGGCCTCGGGCTTCCGGGCCCTGCTCGACGCGGCGCGCCGGGATCCCGCGGGGCTTGAGGACGCCGACTACGTCACCCTGCTGGCGGCGGACGGCGATGATCTCGACGAGCTCGCCGCACTCGCGGACGACGTGCGGCGGGATCGAGTCGGCGACGAGATCACCCACGTGGTCAACCGCAACATCGACTCGTCGCTGCTGGGTCGCCCGATGCCGCAGGGCGAACTCACGCTCGACCTCGTGACGGCGATCGCGGATGATGCCGCCGCGCTGGGGGCGACCGAGGTGGGCGTGCAGGGGCGCATCGGGGACGGGCTCGGGGCATCCGCTTATCTGGATGTCGTGCGTGCCGTCCGCACCGACCAACCGCAGTTGCACGTGCACGCCTACCGTCCGATCGAGCTGCTCGATGGAGCCCGTCGGCTGAACATTCCGCTGACGGAATATCTCGACTCCCTCCGCGAGGCCGGCGTGGGTACGGTGCCGGGAACCGGGGCGCGCATTCTGGATGACCGGATTCGCGACATCCTCTCCGGCGGCACCGAGTTGCCCGTCGCGGAGTGGGTGGCCACCGTCGAGGCGGCGCACCGCGCCGGCCTGCGGTCGACGGCGACGATGGTCTACGGGCACATCGAGACGCCGGCCGACCAGGTCGCGCACCTTCGGACGCTGGTCGCGATGCAGAGTCGCACCGGGGGGTTCACGGAGTTCATCGCGATGCCGTTCGTGCCGCAGGACTCGCCGGTGAAGGTGGCGGGGGCGCGGCCGGGCCCGTCGTTGCGGGAGTCGCGAGCGGTGCACGCGGTCGCTCGCCTGATGCTCGCAGGGTCGATCGATCACGTGCAGGCCGCGTGGACGAAGCTCGGATTCCGCGGCACCCGACTCGTGCTGGCCGGCGGCGTCGACGACCTCGGCGGTGTGCTGATCGACGGTGACGTCGCGCCCTGGGCCGGCCCGGAACAGGGTCGGGTGCTGAGCGTGACGGACATGCGGCACATCGCCGACGAGGTCGGCCGGCCGCTGGTGCAGCGCACCACCACCTACGAGCGGGTCACGGGATGACCGACACGGAGGTAGGCACCCTCATCGTTGGCGCCGGCATCGCGGGCCTCGGCATGGGCATCCGCCTGATGCGCGTGGCTGCTGCCGGAGCCGACCGCGGGTCGTTCCTCATCCTTGAGCGGGCGCACGACGTCGGGGGTACCTGGCGGGACAACGTGTATACGGGAGTGGCGTGCGACATCCCCTCGCACCTGTACTCGTACTCGTTCCGCACCAAGCCGGACTGGACGCACGTCTTTCCGAGCGGCGCCGAACTGCAGGAGTATCTGCGCGAGTGCGCGCGCGAAGAGGGCATCCTGCCGCACCTTCGCTTCGGCGAGCCGGTGACCGACGC
>JBQCJQ010000015.1:0-4581 GCA_051952615.1 Humibacter sp. | reverse complement strand
CGAGGCAAAATCCGAGTTCCGGGACGGTCGGCGACGACTGCAGCCATCCGCCCGAAGGCGTCACGGTCACCACATTGCCCCATCGGTCCGCCACGTCGAGATGGCAGGTGTCGCCGCGGGTCTGCCCCTCGCGGTCGACGGTCGGCTCGCCGATGCCGGCGGGCAGCGCGGCGTCGTCGGAGCGGTCAGCGTCCTCGCCGTGCTCGGCGTCGTCGAGGTCAGTGAGGCCGTCCTTTCCGGTTCCGGTGCCGACCGACGGCAGGTGGGGCACGCGCCCGTCCGGCGATCCGGGGCGAAGCTCGGCGCTGGCGGTGTCGCCGATCAAGGCAGCACGCTCCTCCGCGTACTCGGGCGACAGAAGCGTTGTGAGCGGCACGTCGGCGAATCGAGGGTCGGCGTACCAGGCGTCGCGATCCGCGAGCGCGAGCTTCTCGGCCTCGACGATCACATGGATGCCGAACGCGGTCGACGGATCGAGGTGCTCGTCGGTCAACCCATGGAGTCGCCCGTAGGCGTCGAGGATGGCGAGCATCTGCAGCAGCACCGGACCCTGTGCCCACGGCCCGGTCTTGGCGACCTCGAACCCGCGGAAGTCGTATGTTGCGGCATCCTCGGCTCCTGCGTCGAAGGACGCGAAGTCGGACCCCTGCAGCACGCCGGCGTGGTCTCGCCCGTCGCTGTGCCGGTGCGGCGTGCGCACGAACGTGTCGATCGTCTGCGCGACGAAACCGCTCTTCCACTCCCGCCGCGCAGCCTGGATGCGATCCTCACGGGTCCCGGGCACGTGCTCCTTCCGGTCGGTGCCGTCGGCGCGAGCCACCCAGTCGCTGCCTTCGCTCGCCACCACCAGCCGCGCCAACACGGCCGCGTAGGCGGGGTTCACGATCAGGTCGCCAGGGTCGGGCGCATTGCCCTGGTCATCCAGCCAGAGCGCCGCGGAGGTCGGCCAGTGCTCGAGGAAGTGCTCGCGGATGCGCTCCAGCGTCACCACGACGCCCTGGTGCACCGGATGCCCGTGCTCGGCGTACCCGATCGCGTAGGCCAGCACGTCCCTCAGCTCCCACGTGCCGTGCTCGGCGAGCAGCCAGAGCCAGGCATCCACCGATCCGGGGATGGCCGCGGCGAGCGCTCCCGCGCCGGGGACCTCGGTGAGCCCCTCGACGTCGCGGTAGTGCTCGAGCGTCGCGCCGGCCGGGGCGGGACCCTGCCCCATGAGCACCCGCACATCTCCGTCGGCCGTGCGGAACAGTCCGGTGAGGTCGCCGCCCGGCCCGTTCAGGTGCGGCTCGACGATGTGCAGCACGAAGCCAGCAGCCACCGCGGCGTCGAAGGCGTTGCCGCCGCGCTCGAGCACGGACTGCGCCGCGGCGGTGGCGAGCCAGTGCGTGGACGCCGCGACGCCGAAGGTGCCGCGAAGGGTGGGACGGGTCGTGAAAGCGGGAGCCGCGGCGAAGGTCACTCCCCCACCGTAGCGAGCCGTGTCGACGCGGTCAGCGCCGAAGGGATGTGGCGCGCCTCCTGCGCAGCGGGATCGCCAGTGCGGCCGCGCCCGCTGCGACGAGCCCCGCCGCGAGCATCAGCAGAGGCGAGACATCCGAACCGGTCGCCGCGAGCGCGCCCGTCGAAGGAGCGCCGGGGTCTGTGCTCGCCGGTGCCCCGCTCGCCGGTGACGGTCCGCTGGCGCTAGCGCTGGGGCTGGGTGTTCCGGTGGTGACCGGCCCTTCTGGGGTAATCGTGCCGGGAACCGCAGCGTCCGGCCCGATGGTGAGCTCGTTGATCGTCGCCACGGCCACGTCGTATGGTGTGCCGTTCGTGAGCCCGCCGATGGTCGCTTCCGTCTGGTCTGCACCGGCCGTCGTGGTCGAGACCAGGGTTCCGTCCGCGGTCCGGATCGTGACCACGTAGCCGACGACCTTCGGCCCGTTGGCCGCGGGTGGGACCCATCCCACGAAGATCGTGCTGTCGCCGGCCGCCGCGTTCACACCGGGCGTGGGCACCGGCGCGTTGGCGGCGGCGTGGATGATGACGGCACCCCCCTGGTTGTCGAACCCGATGACGTGGCTCAGATAGAAGTCGTTGCCCGCGTTGAAGTAGTTGGCTACTGCTTTCGACTTGACGGTGAATTGGTTGTACAGATGCGGCACCGATGCCGTGGAGGCCAGTCGCGCGAACGGCGCGGCCGTCGCCGACACGCCGAAGCTGATCACCGCACCGTCGGCAACCCGCGCGATGGCGCCGCTGGGAGGTGGAGCCGTCAGGGGCGTCACCACGGGATCGAAGACCTTGCCGTTGATGATGCCCGAGCTCTGCCCCGTATCGAGGACGGTGTTCTCGCACTTGGTACCCGCCGCGGTCCCGAGGCTGATCGACCAGCAGATGACGGGAGGCTTGTAGATGGATTGTCCGTTCGGATACGTCAGTCCGTCTTGGTCTGCCCGCTGGATGGTGGTGTCGCCTGCCGAACCCGGGGTGGGCTCACCGAGCTGGATGTTCGGCTGAGTCGAAGCGAAGTCGATCGTGTACCCGGCGGACAGCGGTTGGCCGAGTTGCGCCAGCACCGAATAGATGCCGTCGACGGGTTCGATGTTCTTCGTCGCGTCCTTGGACTGCGCGATGCCGATCACGCCCTGGATGCCGTCCTTGTAGCCGAGGCATTGCGGCGTGCACGAGGATGCGTCGAGGAACGCCGCCGGTTGCGGGGTCGAGACGCTGCCCGTCGTGGTCGTCACGGTCACGGTCGCGAGTGCGATCTGGCCGGATGCTGCCGTGCCGTCGTATTGGATGCTCTGCGGTATGCCGGTCTGGTCGATCGGAGTCGTCGGATCGATGATCGAGCCGGGAAAGGTGACGAGGAAGCTGGTGCCCTCGTCGATCATCATGCGAACCGGCGTGCTCCCGTTGATCGACACCTCGACCGTCGGGAGGTAGCCGCCGTCGACGGCGGAGATGATGTCGACCGGGATCGTCGGAGCAGCGGGCGCGGGTGGTTCCGCCGCGCTCGCCCGCGGTGTGGCGCCGAATGCGGTACCCGCCGCGAGGATGGCGCCGACGACCACGATGCCGGCGAGAAGTCTGCCCCCGAACGCCCGACCCCGAGTGAAAGCTCTGTTCACGCTCAACCCCACCCGCCGCGCGTCGTCGCGGCCCCCGGCCCCGAACTGGCGGCGCGCGACGCCGGATCGAGGCTACTCCGCCGCGAACCGCCGGAACAGTGGCATTCCGCGTGCGATGGCAGCGCGTCAGTCGTCGGCGGCGAGCCGGTCGCACTGCACGGGCACCAGCCAGCCGAGCGTCTCGTGCAGCTCGACCGCGGGCAGCGTGGGATTCAGCTCGCACGTCTGGGCCGCTGCCGCGACCTGCGACGACCAGGCGGGCCCGTCGGACCTGCGCGTCGACGACGGCACGTAGAAGGCGACGAGGCCGGCGACGACGCCCAGCACCGCGAGGGCGGCGACAGCACGGGCCGGCAGGGACGCGGATGCCCGTGCCGGGGCCGACGCGGACGCACGGGCCTGCTCAGCGGCGGGCACTCGTACCGGACGGGCCGCCGTTGCCCGGTCATCCAGAGAACGCCGCCGTCCGACGCCGAGCGCCGCCGCCGAGACGATCACGATTCCCATCAGGAGCATGCCGGGGACGACCCCGTATCGCGCCAGCCACACGTGTTCCAGTTGCGCGGAACTCATCGACGCGTAGTCGTAGTACGTGCCGGGGTCGATGATCACGGAGAGGACGTAGATGACCGGGGACAGCACCCCGGCCGCCGCGATCGCGATGCGCTGGTCTCGCGTGGCATGCTGCCAGGCCACCACGGCGAGCGCGGCGGCACCCGCCAGCACGACGAGCCCGACCAGGATGCCGCCGACGGCCAGGAGCCTGCCGACTCCGTTCAGCGGGGCGAGGTCGGGCATCACGCCGTTGACGATCCAGCCTTCTGCGAGCGACAGCGGCGAGACGCTGACGTGCTGGCCGGATCCTCGCGGGGCGAGCACGGTCGTGAGCAGCTGCGCCGCGATGCCCAGGGCCGGACCCGCGATGAGCCACCTGCCGAAGGGGCGTCGCCACGCGATGACCATGAGCGGGACCAGGAACACCGCCTGGATCTCGCTCAGCGCGGCGAACAGCCCGAAGACGCTGAACGCGATGGCGCTCGCTCTGGTGGCCGGCCGCGCCAGCACCAGCCAGAACAGTCCCCACATCAGCACGGAGTGCAGGTTGGCGGTGTTGCCGAGCACCTCGCGCGACGCGAGCGGAAGCAGCACGGTGACGGCCGCGAGCACCACCCGTAGGGCGACGGGAGGCACGACCGCTCGCGACGCGAAGAACACGACCACCGCC
Source organism: Humibacter sp. (assembly GCA_051952615.1). Lineage (GTDB taxonomy): Bacteria > Actinomycetota > Actinomycetes > Actinomycetales > Microbacteriaceae > Humibacter. The sequence continues at coordinate 243 of JBQCJQ010000015.1, read as the reverse complement.
ACGACGCCGGCGACCAGGCACGACGCGGCGGTCATCGCCAGCGCCCACGCGGAGACGGGCAGAAGGCCGACGACCCCGGCCGCGATGATGCGCGGGAAGGTCTGCAGGTATCCGCTGTAAGGCGTGAACGTCAGCAGCAGGCCGTGCTGTTCGGCTCCGGCGAGGAACAGCTTGCCGTCCTCCGCCCAGAGGGTGTCGCGCGTGATGGGCGTGAGGCGGCCCCAGGCGAGAGCGGCGGATGCC
>JBQCJQ010000014.1:0-5177 GCA_051952615.1 Humibacter sp. | reverse complement strand
TGCTGGACTGACGCCACCGCCCGTCAGCGGGACGACTCCTGCGGCTTGCCGGCGGAGAGTGCGCGTTGGCGGGTGGCGTGCCAGCTGCGGAGGATGTGGGTGCGCATGGCTTCGGCGGCGGCGTGTTCGTCGCCGTCGAGGACGAGTTGGCGGATGTGGGTGTGGTCGGTGTGGGCGCGGTGGATGTCGTCGAGGGAGGCGTCGTCGGCGTGCCAGCGGCTGGTCCAGGCGAAGACTTGGCGGACGGTGTGGCGGGCGAAGCGGTTGCCGGCGGCGACCATGATGACGTCGTGGAAGCGGCGGTCGAGTTCGAAGTAGAGGTGGACGTCGTCGAGGTGGGCGTCGAGTTCGTTCCAGGCGGCGTCGAAGCGTTCGCGGGTGGTGGTGTCCATTCCGGTGGCGGTGACGACGCGGGTCATGTCGGCTTCGAGGGCGGCGCGCATTTCGTTGAGTTCTTGTGCGATGTCGCCGAGGGTGGGGTCGTTGTTGACGAGGGCGTCGATGATGACGGAGTCGAGGAGGTTCCAGTTGTCGGGGGTGCGGACGGTGGTGGGGCGTCCTTGTTGGATGGTGATGAGGCCTTTGTTCTCGAGGACGCGGAGGGCTTCGCGGACGACGGTGCGTGAGACGCCGAGTTGGGTGGTGAGGACGGCTTCGGTGGGGAATTCGTCGTTGTCGAATTCTCCGGTCACGACGCGGGTGACGAGGACTTTCACCGCGACGGGCACCAAACCCCCCGGCCGCGAAATGCGATGACCGTCGGACAATGCCTGCTGGGCGTTGGATTCGAGGTGCTCGTTGCTCAACCTGAACTCGATTCTTCGACGCTGACTCGATGTAGCCTCTCACACCCCTCGTATTCTCCCGCCGCCCGGCTCGGCACGGCCCGTCGAATTGTGCTTCTGCTCATGACATCTATGAGATAACATATGTTGCGAATCAGCAGTGCCTCGGGATGCGGTGCGGAGCGAAGGAGCTCGGATGCGGTGGAGTACTCGATGGACGGCAGCGGCGACGGCGTTGATCGCGGCGCTGCTCGCGTCGTCCTTCGTCGGTGCGGAACGCGCCACAGCTGACGACCCGGCGCCGGTTCAGGCCGAGCTCTACGTCTCGCCGACGGGAGACGACGCGAACCCTGGCACGCTGGCCCTCCCGTTCGCCACGGTGCAACGTGCGCAGCAGGCGGTCGAAGCGATCGACGGCGACATGACCGGCGACATCATCGTCTATCTGCGGGGCGGGACCTACACGCAGAGCGCCACGTGGAGCCTGGGAGCCGCGGACTCAGGGACGAACGGCTACTCAGTCGTGTACTCCGCATACGACGGTGAGAAGCCCGTCATCTCGGGAGGCCGCACGATCTCGGGATGGACGTTGAACGCCGCCACCGGGATCTACTCCGCCTCCGCGCCCGGCCTCGAGACCCGGCAGCTGTTCGTGAACGGCGCGCGCGCCGTCCGCGCCCGCACCGAGGTCGCCCCGACCAACGCGGTGAAGACCACCGCCGGCTACACGACCGACGATGTCTCGCTCGCCGGCCTAGCGCACCCCGAGAAGGTGGAGGCGGTGTTCCACGCCGCCTGGACCGCGCCCATCGTCGGCGTGCAGTCGATCGCAGCGCAGTCCGGCAAGGCCGCCATCACGCTGAACCCGGCGCTCTGGCCGAGCCTGACGAACCGGTCGCGGCTCGAGCTCGTGTACCTCGAGAACGCACTGGAATTCCTCGACCAGCCGGGGGAGTGGTACCTCGACGACACCGCAGGCACCCTCTATTACAAGCCGCGGCCCGGCGAGGACATGTCGACGGCGGTGGTGACGGCTCCCGTCGTGCAGAACCTGGTCACCGTGCAGGGGAGCGATCTTGCCACCCCGGCGTCCGACATCCGATTCGAGGGCATCACCTTCGCCGACTCGTCGTGGACGCAGCCGACTGTCGGCGGGGGCTGGCTCGACGACTTCGACAACTACAACATCAACGGCACGATGCCCCCGGCCGCCGTGACGCTCCAGTACACGCACGGCGTCACCTTCGAGCGGGACGACTTCACCCGGCTCGGAGCGACGGGCGTCAACCTGCTGACGGGTACTCAGGACACCCTGATCCAAGGCAATCGCTTCTTCGACATCTCGGGCTCGGCCATCAACGCGGGGCCGTCGACAAAACAGGACGCGTCGATCTACAACCCCAGCGATTCGCGCGCGGTGCAGCGCAACAACGACGTGCTCGACAACTACATCCACGACGTCGGGGTGCAGTATCTGTCCTCCTCCGCCGTGAACTACGCCTTCCCGGAGGACGCCGACATCTCGCACAACGAGATCTTCAACGTGCCGTACGCAGGCATCAGCTTCTTCGGCAGCACCTACGCGCCCGTGACGATCACGAAGAACGTCAAGGTGCAGGACAACTTCATCCACGACCTCATGAACCAGGGCATCTTCGATGGCGGCGCGATCTACGCCTTCGGGGTCACCGGGGGGACCGCGGCGGCGCCGAACATCATCTCGGGCAACTACATCAAGAACCAGCACGAGCGCTACGCGACGATCTACATGGACCAGTCCAGCGACTACTGGCAGATCGAGCAGAACGTCGTCGACCTCTCGCAGGTGCCGATCTGGGGCGACGTGAACAGCGTCGAGTGGGGATTCCTGAACGTCAAGGCCAATCACGTCACGTTCGACGACAACTACACGACCACGAGCAACTTCCTCGACAACTCCGGCAGCGACACCAACGTGCGGACCAATGAGCACGACTACCCCGACGCGGACTGGCCGACGGCGGGCCAGACGATCGCCGATGCCGCGGGGCTCGAGCCCGCCTACCAGGACCTTGCGGCGGGTACGCTCGAGATCCTGGACATGCCGAGCGAGGTCGACCTCCAGACCGGCGGCACGAAGACGCTGGACGTCGAGGCGAACACCGGGCGCGGCGACCCCATCGACGTGTCCTCGGCCGTCGTGCACTACCTCTCCTCCGGCCCCTCGGTCGCGACCGTCAGCTCGACCGGCGGGGTGACCGCCGTCGCGAGCGGGCACGCGGCCATCACGGTCTTCATCTCGTTCAACGGCGCCCTCCTGCGCAAGGTCGTCGACGTCTACGTCGACGACACGCTGGACCCCATGGAGGTCGCCTACTCGCAGGAGAAAGTCAAACAGGTGCTCTACGGCAGCGCGACCTTCACGCCGGGCGACGCGCGGCAGCTCATCCCTCGCGGGGTCACGGTCGCAGGCCGGACGCTCGTCGACACCCCGGTCTCGATCGCGACCAGCGATCCCTCGGTCGTCTCGGTCGTCAACGGCCAGATGACGACGCTCGCTCCCGGGACGGCGACCCTCACCTTCACGGCCACACTGAACGGGTCGACGCTCAGCGAGGGTGTGGACATCCACGTCGTCGACTTCAGCGACAGCAGCAGCCTCTCGTTGCCGGCGCTCTCGCTGAACAAGGCCATCCGCGATCCGCAGAACTGGGCCTCCGCGCTGCCGACGGGAAGCGTCGTCCCCGGCGTGGACTCCCTCGCCATCGACACCCCCGGCAACGGCTATGCGATGTACACGGGCCAGACGTTCGGCGACCAGCTGCTCTCGATGAACGTCAAGATCGACGCGAACAGCGGATGGCCATCCCTTGTCTTGCGCGCGCAGAAGCCCGACGAGGACTTCACGGCGGCAGACAACAGCCTGTACATGCTGTGCATCAAGTCGAACTCCATCGAGCTCCATCGCTTCTCCGGTGGCCAGCGCACCGTCTTCTTCGGTGAGATCGCGGGATCGCCGACCGTCGGCGCCGCGTCGTACCCCAACACGGCCATACCGTGGCATGAGACCCACCTCGTGCAGTTCGGCGCGGTGAACGAGACGGGCGGCGTGCGGCTCGTGCTCAACGTCGACGGAGTGAACGTGTTCACGTTCCTCGACACGAGCGCGGACAGGATCACCGGCGACGGCTACTTCGGCGTGTACGCCCGTGACGGTCAGATGACCCTCAGCGCCACTGACACAGGCCTGCCGGGCGAGGGCGACTACCCGCCTGCGCAGGCCCCGACCGCGGACCTCGCCGCGGCCTCCCATGTGGTGAACGGGCCAACGCTCACCGTCGTGGGCACCACGACGCCGAACACGCTGCCGGGCAAGTCGCTGAGCCTCGCATCCGCCTCCGTCTCCTACGACCCCGCTGTCTTCGACATCGCCGCCTTGGAGTCGCGCGTCGCCGGTCTCACCGTCACGCCCACGGTGGCGGGCGGCACCATCGGCCTCAGCTTCTCAGGGACCGGGGCCGTCGTCGGCGGGTACAACCCACTCGATCTGTTCGCTGTCACCCTCCGGGCGAAGGCCACCGCCACGGCCTCGGCCGTCACGCTGTCGTCGCTGACGCTCATGGACGGGACCAGCACGGCCGACGCGGATGTCGGGACGGCGAAATCCGTAGCGGTCACGGCCCCGGTCACGGGCGGCGTCTATGAGACCTTCGACGGCTACCCGACCGGCGCGATCGCCGGGACATCCGGCTATTCCGTGTCGCCGTCCGCGGGCTCCGGCTACTTCACGGTCGGAGGGTTCCCGTCCGCGGTCGACAAGAGCCTGCACCTAGGGAAGACCACGACCTCGGATGACTCTCCGACGACGCTCTCGAAGACGTACAGTTCAGCAGGCGTGGGCGGTCACGTGCGCCTCTCGTACCAGGTGATGAAGGAGAGCGGGGTGTCCGACCCGCAGAGCTTCGTCAATGTGCGCGACACGAGCAGCCGGGTCGCAGCCACGGTCATCGTGGACAGCGCCATCACGGTGCAGCTCGGGCAGAACTACACACTCGTGAGTGCGGCGGACATGCAGGCCGGCCGCTGGTACGAGGTCGTCCTCGATCTGGATTACACGGCCCACACGGCAAGCGTGCAGGTGACCGAGCTGGGCGGCGCCGGCCGCACGTGGACGCAGGCCGCCGCCGCGATGCAGAACACGGCTGCGACCAATGTCTCGAAGCTGGACTACGTGGTCTGGAACTCGCGGACCGCCGGATACTCGTACGACGATCTCGCCATCGAGCCGGTCTGATCGCTCGGGAGTGCGCGTTGGCGGGTGGCGTGCCAGCTGCGGAGGATGTGGGTGCGCATGGCTTCGGCGGCGGCGTGTTCGTCGCCGTCGAGGACGAGTTGGCGGATGTGGGTGTGGTC
>JBQCJQ010000013.1:0-4610 GCA_051952615.1 Humibacter sp. | reverse complement strand
TGATCGGCTTGCCGCTGACCGGGTCGGCCTCGAACTCCTTCAGTGCGCTGGAGGCTCGCCTGGCACCGTACTTGGGCTGAGCGAAGAGTTCGAGCGCTCCGGCCAGGTCGATGTCGAAGATCGCGTCCTCACCGGTCAGTGACCTGGTGTCGGCGCCCTTCTTGAGGTAGGCCCCGTACCTGCCGTTCTGGGCAAGGATGGGTTCCGCGCTCTCCGGGTCCTCTCCAACCGTGCGGGGAAGGCCGAGCAGCTTCAGAGCTGTGTCGAGATCGATGGTCGCCGGGTCCATGCTCTTGAAGAGGGACGCCGTGCGAGGCTTCTCGACGGCCTTCGAGGTCTTTGTCTTCGTTGCCTTCTTCTTGGCGGGCACCACCTCGCCGGTCTCGAGATCGACGACCTCATCGACGGCATCCGTGATGTCGACGGCTGCGCCGACCGGCGCGAGCTCGGCCTCGACCTCGGTGACGTACGGCCCGAACCGGCCGTCTTTCACGACGACGAGCTTGCCGTTTTCCGGGTTCACGCCGAGCTCACGATCGGACTGCACGGGCGCTTCGATGAGCTCCCTGGCTTTCGTCACCGTGAGCTCGTCCGGCGCCAGCTCCGGAGGGATGTTCACGCGACGCGGCGTCGCGTCCGCGGCCGCGTCGGGATCGATCACCTCGAGGTACGGACCGTATCGACCGATGCGCAGCGTGATGTCGTCGGCGATGCGTACGGAGTTGATCTCCCTTGCGTCGATCTCCCCGAGGTTGTCGACGACCGTGCGAAGTCCGCGGTGGCTGTCGCTGCCGAAGTAGAAGCCCTTCAGCCAGGTGGCACGTGTCTCCTCGCCGTCCGCGATGCGGTCGAGGTCGTCTTCGAGTTCTGCCGTGAAGTCGTACTCCACGAGGTCGCCGAAGTGGTCTTCCAGCAGACGCACGACGGCGAAGGCGATCCAGTTCGGAACGAGGGCCTGACCCTGCGCCGAAACGTATCCGCGGTCGACGATCGTGGAGATGATCGCCGCATACGTCGACGGACGGCCGACTCCGAGCTCCTCGAGCCGCTTCACCAGGCTCGCCTCCGTGTAGCGCGGCGGCGGCGTGGTCTCATGCCCCTTCGCCTCGACATCGCCGACGACGAGGGCTTGGCCCTCCTTCAACGGCGGGAGCTTCGCATCGGTTGCGGCGGCGTCCGCGTTGCGCTCCTCGTCGCGTCCCTCTTCATACGCCTGAAGGAACCCGCGGAACGTGATGACGGTGCCGCTTGCGGTGAACTCGGCGATCGTGCCGTCGAGGGCGCCCTCGTGCACCGTCGCCTCGATGGTGACGGATGCTGTCTGGCCCTTGGCGTCGGCCATCTGCGACGCGACGGTGCGCTTCCAGATCAGCTCGTACAGCCGCAGATCGTTGCCACGCAGCGTGGACGCCATGGCTGCCGGGGTGCGCCAGTCCTCACCCGCCGGACGAATCGCCTCGTGGGCTTCTTGGGCGTTCTTGCTCTTGCCCGTGTACACGCGAGGCTTGTCGGGAAGCGAGTCGGCGCCGTAGAGAGCTGTCGCCTGTGCTCGCGCGGCGTTGATCGCCTGGGTGGAGAGCGACGGCGAGTCCGTTCGCATGTAGGTGATGTGGCCGTTCTCGTACAGCGACTGGGCGACGCTCATGGTCTGCCTGGCCGTGAAGCGAAGCTTGCGGGCCGCCTCCTGCTGCAGGGTCGACGTGGTGAACGGGGCCGCGGGACGTCGGGAGTACGGCTTGGTCTCGAGCTTCGAAACCGCGATCGCCGTCGTCGGTGCGGTGACGGCATCAGCCAGGGCGCGGGCTGACGACTCGTCGAAGACAGTCGCCTGTCCGGTGAGACGGCCACGGTCGTCGAAGTCGCGCCCCGACGCGACGCGTTCGCCGTTCACCCGTGCGAGCCGGGACTCGAACGTCGCCTCGTCGGCGGCGGGTGCGAACTGGGCGATCAGGTCCCAATACGACGCAGCGACGAACGCCATGCGCTCCCGCTCGCGGTCGACGATCAACCTGGTCGCCGGCGACTGCACGCGCCCCGCCGAAAGCCCTTGGCGCACCTTGCGCCACAGCACGGGCGACACCTCGTAGCCGTAGAGGCGGTCGAGGATCCGCCGGGTCTCCTGAGCATCCACCAGCGCCATGTCGAGGTCGCGGGTGTTCTCACGCGCTTTCTCGATGGCTTCCTTGGTGATCTCGTGGAAGACCATGCGCTTGACGGGAACCTTCGGCTTGAGCTCCTCGAGAAGGTGCCACGCGATGGCCTCGCCCTCGCGGTCTTCATCAGTGGCGAGCAGGAGCTCGTCGGCGCCCTTGAGCGCGCGCTTGAGGTTCGCGACCGTCTTGCGGGCGCGCTCGGAGACGACGTAATAGGGCTCGAAGTCGTTGTCGATGTCGACGCCGAACTGGCCGAAGGCGCCGCGCTTCTTCTCAGCCGGAATGTCCTTCGGCTCGATGAGGTCGCGGATGTGGCCGACCGAGGCCTCCACCGTGTAGCCGTCGCCCAGGTACTTCTTGATCGAAGTGACCTTGGTCGGCGACTCGACGATGACCAGCTTGTTTCCTGGCACCTTTCTCCCTATTCCTCTGCTGAGTGCTGTGGTTCCCGTGCTGAATGCTGTCGGACCTGCGATGCAGGTCGGTTGAGGTCGACTGTCGCTTCAGACCGAAGGCGGCGTCGTCGCACCTGCCGATCGCCCCCGCTTTCGCCCCTGATGTGGGCCTGCCGCTCGCTCTTCAGCTGAGCAGCGCCGCTCATCAGGCACACCATACACACGTTCTCCGCTCGACTGCCTAATCATGGATCGCGATCATGGATCGTGCCTCGCCCGATCACGGTCGCGCCTCATGCCCGAATACGGATTCCGCCCCGCACCTGGGGTTGACCCTCGCACAGCCGAGGGGACAATGGCGATATGGGTACATCATCTGGCGGCGCATACACCGCGAAGCTGACGGACGGCCCGCTCGAGGGAAAGACCGTCACCACAGATTTCCTCGATTCCGGAGAGCCGCAGCCGAGGCTCGAGATCCCCGCCGGCGGCCAGAAGCGATATGTGTACACCCGGTCGGGAGGCCTCGAGTACGCGTCGGACTCCGGTGCGCCGGATCGTCCCTCGGCCGTCGACTACCGGTTCATCGAGGCGGTCTTCGACTGATCCTCCGATCGATCCTCGCCTGAACCCCTGATCGATCGTCCGGTCAGCTCCCGGGCGGCGGTCCGGCCCGCGCCCAGACCGTGATCGGCACGCCCGCGACCGTCGCACCCGCGCCCACGACGGCGACGAGGCCGTCGACGTGGCAGGAGACGAGGCTCGCACCGTTGAGCCCTGCTGCCCTTCCGGCACGGTCGCACGGATAGCCCCCGACTCGCCCGCTCGCGGCATCCGCCGCGGCAAGAGCCGCAGCATCGGCGGCGGCCGAGACGTGCTGCTTCATCGCGAGAAGCCCGCACACCCCGACCGCGGCGACGCTGACGGCCAGCAGGGCAGCGAGAAGACCGATCACGGCCACGCTCGCCGAGCCGCGCTCTGCTCTGGTGGCCCCGTGCGATTGCGAGTTGGCGCTCATTCGTCCGCTTCCGCACTCGCACCCGCCTCGGCATCGCCGAGCGCGCATCCCTTTCCGCTGACGCTCAGCCCGGTCAGCGCTGCAGGGCCGGCCGCCCGCTGGCTCGCGGTGACGCAGACGTAGTCGCCGCCGCGGTCGACGGCAACGGACGCCTCGCCGACCGCCGACGACACGTTCGCATCGGCCGTACCGACCCCGTCGCCGCGAGCTATCGAACGTGCGCCATCGGCGGCGGCATCCGTGAGTCTGGACTGCTGCACGACGACCTGCACGGCGCCGAGGCAGAATGCGAGCACGAGCAGCAGGGCGGGCACGATGGCGGCGAATTCCGCGGTCACGCTGCCCGTCTCGCTCCGAATGGCTCTGGCAGACATCTCAGCCCGCCACCGTCAGCGCGCGCCTGATGAGATCGGTGAGGATGCCCCGCACCTCGTCTCCCCGGAGGATCAGCACCAGAAGCCCCGCGAACCCCACGGCAGCCATTGTGGCGACGGCGTATTCGGCAGTGGCCGATCCGCTGTCGTCGTTCGCAACGCGTCGTAGTGCGGACAACGTCCGGCCTGTTGCGGCCGTGATCGATCGTGATGAGGACATGTGCTTCTCCTTCTTCTTATGGGTGCTCTCGTATCGGTCGTCGCCTCGCGCCGGATGGAATCTGCGGCGTGCCGGGCTGTTCGGTCCAACCGCTTCGAGCCTGCTGGTTGTGTGGTGGCGCCGGGCTCGTCCTCGGGATTTCGGTGCGTGGTCATCCGAGCCCTCCGAGTGTGGACGACAGGATGGACATCACGAGCGGGGCCACCGACAGCAACATGAACGCGGGCAGCACGCACACCGCCAGCGGTGCCATCAGACGCACCGCGAGCGCGGCCGAGGCTTCCTGGGCACTGCTGCGAGCGTCGCGTCTGATCTGGTCCGCCTCGGCGCGCAGCAGTTCGACGGCACCGACTCCGGCTCGCTCGGCCAGGGTGAGCACCGGCTGCACCGCGGCGTCCGACGGCGGATCCAGCCCGAAGTCGACGCAGGCTTCCGTCGCTCTGGTCAACG
>JBQCJQ010000012.1:0-2111 GCA_051952615.1 Humibacter sp. | reverse complement strand
GCGAAGCCGAGGGCTCGCATCATGTCGCGGCCGTCCTCGGTGATGCGCTCTGGGCCCCACGGCGGCATCCACACCCAGTTGATGCGGAACCGCTCGACGACGCCGTCGAGCGCCTCGGCCGTCTGGTCCTCGAGCACGTCGGTGAGCGGACAGCCGGCACTGGTGAGCGTCATCGAGATGATGAGAGCGTCGTTCTCGTCATCCCAGGCGAGGTCGTAGATGAGCCCGAGGTCGACGACGTTGACGCCGAGCTCGGGGTCCATGACGTCTTTCAGCGCCTCTTCGACCTGGTCGTAGAGGGTGGGAGCGAGCGTCGAAGGCATGTTTTCAGCGTACGCTCGTGGCCGCGTCGTCGGACAGCACGGCGTCGGTGTCGTCCTCGCCCTCGCTGACGAAGCGCACGTAGCCCTCTTCTTCGAGCTGCTCGGCCAGCTCCGGGCCGCCCTCTTCCGCCACGCGGCCCGCGACGAAGACGTGCACGAAGTCCGGCTTGATGTAGCGGAGGATGCGCGTGTAGTGCGTGATCAGCAGCACGCCGACGGAGGTGTTGTCGTGGGCGCGGTTCACGCCCTCCGACACGATCTTGAGCGCGTCGATGTCGAGGCCGGAGTCGGTCTCGTCGAGCACGGCGAACTTCGGCTTGAGCAGCTCGAGCTGCAGGATCTCGTTGCGCTTCTTCTCACCGCCGGAGAAGCCCTCGTTGACGTTGCGAGCGGCGAACGACGGGTCCATCTTCAGGTTGTCCATGGCCGTCTTGACGTCTTTGGTCCAGGTGCGGATCGAGGGGGCCTGGCCGTCGATCGCCGTCTTGGCGGTGCGCAGGAAGTTCGTGTTGGTCACGCCGGGAATCTCGACCGGGTACTGCATCGCGAGGAAGAGGCCGGCGCGGGCGCGCTCGTCGACGGTCATGGCAAGGACATCCTGCCCGTCGAGCTCGATGCTGCCGCGGGTCACCTTGTACTTCGGGTGACCGGAGATCGTGTACGCGAGCGTGGACTTGCCCGAGCCGTTCGGGCCCATGATGGCGTGCACCTCACCCGTGTTGATGGTCAGGTCGACGCCACGGAGGATCTCCTTGGTGCCCTGATCCGTCTCGACGGTGACGTGCAGGTCGCGGATGGCGAGTGTAGACATTGCTCAGCTGGCTTTCGTGATTGTCGGGTCGATGAAGACGTCTCCGTCGATGAGCTCGACGGTGAAAACGGGGACCGGCTCGTAGGCCGGAAGGTTGAGCGGCTTGCCCGTGACGAGCGAGAACTGCGATCCGTGCGCCCAGCACTCGATCGCCTCGCCCTCCACGAAGCCCTCTGACAGCGAGATGTCGCCGTGCGTGCAGGTGTCGCCGATGGCGTGGATGTCTCCGGCGGAGTCCTTCACGAGCGCGATCGGCACCCCGCCGAGCACGACGCGCTTGGCTTCGTTCTCAGCCAACTCGGACGCCGCACAGACACGCTCGGCGGTCACCGTGCGGCTCCGTCGACGGCCGAGGCGGCGAGCTCGGCCTCGATCGCGTCCTGCAGGTGCGCCTCGAGCTCCGGGGAGCCGATCTGCTGCACGATCTCGATGAGGAAGCCGCGCACGACGAGACGACGCGCCTCGTCTTCCGTGATGCCCCTGGACTGCAGGTAGAACAGCTGCTCGTCGTCGAAGCGTCCGGTCGCGCTGGCGTGCCCTGCACCGACGATGTCGCCGATCTCGATCTCGAGGTTCGGCACCGAGTCGGCACGCGCGCCCTCGGTCAGAACCAGGTTGCGGTTCTGCTCGTAGCTGTCGGTGCCGACGGCCTTCTGGCCGATGAGCACGTCGCCGATCCACACCGTGTGAGCGGATGCCCCCTGCAGCGCACCCTTGTAGGTGACTCGGCTGCGCTGGTGCTGCTCGTCGTGGAAGACGTAGACCTGGTGCTCGATGTACTGGCCGGCATCCGCGAAGTAGGCGCCGTACGCCTCGATCTCCGCACCGGGACCGGCGAGGTGCACGGCCGGGTTCAGCCGGATGAAGCCGCCGCCGAGCGAGACGGTGACGTGCTTGAGGCGTGCATCGCGCCCGACCGACGCGAAGTGCGTCGAGACGTGCCGCGAGGCATCCGTCCACTCCTGAACGCTGACGAG
>JBQCJQ010000011.1:0-4302 GCA_051952615.1 Humibacter sp. | reverse complement strand
ACCCCGGGGGTGCCGGCGATGTCGGTGGTGTCGGTCAGAATGCTCATGCGACTAGCTCCTCGAGTACTGCGTGGCCGGCGTGCAGCACGTCCTCTGGCGTGCCGTCGGCCGCGATGACCCCGTCCTGCATGAGCAGCACGCGGTTCGCGACCCGCCGGATGATGTTCATGTCGTGGTAGATGGCGAGCACCGTCACGTCGTGCCGGTGCAGGTCTTCGATCACCTCCAGCGCGAGCGCGCGGTTGGCGGGATCGAGTGCGGAAACGGGCTCGTCGAGCAGCAGCAGGGCCGGCGGGCTCACGGTGCCAGCGGCGAGGTTGACCCTCTGCCGCTCTCCGCCGGAGAGAACGCTGCAGTCGACATCCCACAACCGCTCCTCGATGCCGAGACGCAGGAGCGAATGGATGGCTGCGTCCCGAGCCTCCTCGTGCGTGAGACCCCGCCGCACGGCCGCGTTCGTCACGAGGCGAAGCGGGCCCTGCCGCGGCGGCGCCTTGAGGAACTGCGAGACGTAGCCGATGCGGCGACCCCGCAGCCGGGCCAGGCTGCGGTCATCCAGCGCTGTGAGGTCGATGTCGACGCCCTCGGCGGCGGTGGTGGCAGCGTCGGCGCGGCCCGCGTCGGCGCGATCGTGGAACACCACGCGCCCGCTGTCCGGCAGGTAGTTGCGCGTCACGCAGCGCAGCAGGCTCGACTTGCCCGCTCCGCTCGCGCCCGCGAGCGCCAGGTGTTCGCCCTCGTAGAGCGTGAAGCTCACCGAGCGCAGCGACTCGACGGATCGGTGGATGGCGTGCAGCGTGAACGACTTCGTGAGGTTCTCGACGGTCAGCACGGGTCTGGCCGAGGTCTGCTCTGTCATGGTCTCCTTCATCAGCTGCGCGCCGCCGCGACGAGCTGCTGCGTGTACGGGTGGTGGGGGTCGGCGAAGAGCTGGTCGGTGAGGCCGGCCTCGATGACTCGCCCCTGCTTCATGACGATCGCGCGGTCGGTGAGCGCGTCGATCACCGAGAAGTCGTGGCTGACGACGACCACGGCCAGCTCGCGTTCCTCGAGCAGCTCGGTGAGCAGGTCGAGCACTCCGGCCGCGACCGAGGCGTCGAGCCCCGTGGTCGGCTCGTCGAGCAGCAGCACCTGCGGATCGGTCGCCAACGCCTTCGCGATCTGCACGCGCTGACGCATCCCGCCCGAGAACTGCCCCACGACGTCATCCATGCGGTTCAGCGGCACTTCGACGCGCTCGAGCAGCTCGGCCGCCCGCCGACGGATCTGGTGGTAAGAGCGCCAGCCTGCGGCGATGAGCGCGTCGGCGATGTTGCCGCCTGCGGAGATGCCGAGATCGAGGCCGAGCGCCGGGTCCTGGTAGACGACGCTGAGGATGTTCGTGCGCAGACCGCGCCGATCGGGCGCGCTGAGGCCGAGCAGGTTCGTGCGGCCCTCATCGACGGCACCGATGCGGATGCTTCCCGTCGCCTCCAGCTCGTCGCCGATGATCACCTTCATCACCGTCGACTTGCCCGACCCGGACTCGCCGATCACGCCGAGCGCTTCGCCCGGTGCGACGTCGAACGAGACATCCTCCGCCGCGACCACCTCGGAGGATCCCCGGCGGCCCTGATACACCTTGCCGAGGTTCTCGACCTTCAGCGACCAGTCTGCGCCGGGTGCCGTGATGCCGGCCGGGGCCGCTGGGTGTGCGCCCGGATCGACATCCAGCCGCTTGCGCGCACGAACGCGCTTCGACGGATCGGGGTAGTAGCGGCGGGGCACGAGAGCGTCGTGCTTGGCGGCATCCGCGACGCCCGCCCGCACCTTGAGGCACCACTGCACGTCGGAGCAGATCCACTCGCCGGTCTTCGTCTCGACCATGAAGGCCTCGTCGCTGCCGCACTTCGAGCAGCGGATGCCCGCGCTGTACTCCACCTCGAACGGCACGTCGTCGAACGAGAGCGGCTCCACCTTCGTGTACGGCGGCACCGCGTAGATCTTCTTGTCGCGACCGTGGCTCAGGATCGTGAGGTGGTCGCTGAGATGCAGCCGAGGGATGTCCCAGCGCGGAATCGGGCTCGGCGCCATCAGGTACCTGTCGTGCACCATGACCGGATGCCCCGCGCCGCTCCCCATCACGCCGGTGAGCGCGAGCCGCTCGTACAGGTGGACCCACATCTTGGCGTAGTCGGCCTCGGAATGGCGGCGCTTGCACTCGAACACCGACTTCTCCACGACGCGCAGCGGCTCGGACTGGGGAACCTGCAGCACGAGGGTGGTGTCGTTGGACATCCACTCCTCCGGCACGCGGTGGCGCGACTGCACGATGGTGGCCTCGTCGGTGTCCGCCGTCGCGGCGCTGCCCAGGGTGCCGACGATGAGGCGCCGCAGGTTCACCGCGTTCACGCCCTCCTCGTCGCCCTGGTCGATCACCTTCACGACGTCGTCGGTGCCGCCGATCGCGAGGGTCACCTGCAGGCCGCCTGACCCCCAGCCGCGTGCGACGGGCATCTCGCGGGAGCCGAACGGCACGATGTACCCGGGAATGCAGATGCCCGACAGCGTCGCCCTGCGCACCTCGCGCTTGGCCTGCTCGTCCATGACGACCGGGCGGCCGCCGTTCGGCTCCTCCGGCATGAGGGAGGTCAGGATGTCGATGCCGGCGTCGTCTGCACGGGTGGGGTTGTCACCGCCTGACACGGCGCCCATGGTCGACGCGATCGGGCTCTCGATGGTGCTCATGGTCGTTCTCTCCCGATCAGTGCTCGTGGGCGGCATGCTCGTGGGCGGCATGCTCGTGGGCGGCATGGTCGTGGCCGTCGTGCTCGCCGCCGTCGTGCTCGCCGCCGTCATGGCTGTCCGCGTCGTCCTCGAGCAGCCGCTCGAGCTGCGCTGTGGCCTCTTCCCGCGCGGCCATCGCGGCGTCGAGCCCCGACTGGAACGTCACGAAGTGCGGCAGTTTGAGGTGTTCGAGGAAGCCGCTCGCAGCCAGCCCGTCCGTGGTGTGCAGGAGCACCTGCTCAACCTCGTCGCCCACCGCGGTGCCGCGGAAGCGCCAGGCGACGATGTCCATGCACGCCGCTGCGATCGCCTTGCGCTCGTTGTGCCCGAGCGCCATCGAGTAGCCGACGTCGTAGGTGGTGGGGTCCTCGCCGCGCTCCGACCCGAGGTGCGCGACGGCCTCGGTCTCCGAGACCCGGATGCGCCCGACCTCGACGTTCTCGCCGGTGTGAGGGTGCGCGACTCGTAGCGGGATGCGCCCGTGCCGCACCTCGCCCAGCGTGACGCTCTCCGACGGATATCCGCTCGGCCCGAGCACGCCCTGGTACCAGATGTTGATCAGGGCCCCGGTGTCGGCCTGCGCCAGGTAGGACAGCCAGGCGGAGCGGGTGGCTGGCAGCTGCGCTGCGACCATCTGGATGTCGAAGGGCTCGTCATCCGTCTCGACCTGGCGATCGACGAGCACGCCCTTGTCGAACAGGTAGTCGCGGAAACGTCGGAACGGCTCGTCGGCAGGATGCTCGATCGGGGTGTCGTCGTGCTCGTCCACGATCGGCAGAGGAAGCTCGTCGCCGTCGTGCAGGATGCGGGCCGTGTAGTCGACCGTCTCGCCGAGCAGGATCGGGCCGTCCGGCTGCCGCTGCGTGGAGACGACGCGTCGCAGGATCTGCAGCTCGCGCGGGTTCAGCGGATGACTGAACGCCAGCCTCGGAAGCGTCGATCGGTGCGCGCGGATCAGGTGCACGGCCTCGGTGATGTCGCCGTTGGCCTGGAGGAACGCGGATGCCGCCGTGGCCTCGTCCCAGAGGCCGCCTTCGCCCATGATGCGGTCGATGGCGAGCGGGAAGCTCTCCACCACGGTCGCCGCGTCGAGGTCGGAGCCCAGTCGCGCCCTGCGATCGAGCACCAGGCGCTCCGCGGCGATGATCGCCTCCGTGCCGCCCTTGTTCGTGCCTGCGTACATGTCAGAGCACCCCGTTCTGCTCTGTGTGCTCGAGCTCGGTTCCGTCGAGCGCGGTGCCGTCGAGCACGGCGCGGTCGAGCACGGTGATGACGGTCGTTCGCGACAGCCCGACCACGTCGCCGTCGTCCGTGACGAGCAGAACATCGATTCCCGACGGGTAGTCGCTCACCCGCTCGGCGCGCTGCGAGACGAAGCGCTCGCCGAGGCCGTCGACCCGCAGCAGCATGGGTTCGCCGGGCTTGACGCCGGGGCCGGTCAGCCGCCAGACGGCGCCGTGGCGGTCATCCGTGCCCGTGAGGTCTTCGGCGTTCTGGCCCGCGACGACGTGGATGCCCGTGACGCGCTGGAACAGC
>JBQCJQ010000010.1:0-5124 GCA_051952615.1 Humibacter sp. | reverse complement strand
CCCCGCCTGCAGGTCATCCTCCGGGTCCTCTTCGATGACGGTCTGGGCTGGCGCTGGCGCGGCGGCTGCGGCGCCGCGCGGTCGATGCTGATGGGTCCAGGCGGTGCCGTCCCAGTAGGTCTCCCAGTGGTCCCCGTTCGGGTACCAACCTGCAGGTGTGCTCATGAAGCCCGATCGTATCGGCACGCAACCGGCCCTGTCGGCTGCTGGCGTGCAAGCGCTATCCGCAGGTCGACGCGAGCAGCCCGTTTCGCTGCCATGCCTCGCATATATCGTGGCCTGGCGACCAAGGACGTTCCGGGCGGAGCGCGGGACGCTCCACACGTCTTCTCGCCGCACTTTCATCGCGATCGCTGCCCTCGCGGCCTCGATCCCGTTGCTTTCTCCAGCGCCGGCATCCGCAGCAACGCGGCCCCCGAAGTGGGCGAAGCCCGGCGCATCCGTCCGGGCGTTGGTGCGGGCCCGCGGGCCCCCGCGCTTACTCTAGGACCTCGCTCCGCCAACGACGAAGACGCCCCACGTTACGAAGAGGACGGGGCGGCAATGGAGCGCTGCGTCCATCAGTTGAGCGACGACGGCGTTGCAGATCGCGACACCGGCAACGCGCTCGAAACAGGAGCATGGGAGGATTCGCGACATGACCGAGAAGCCTCAGACGTACACATCCGAAGGTCTGGCGATCTTCGGGTGGGCGCTCATGATCGCCGCGGCGTGCTTCATCGTCGCCGGTTGGGTGCTGGGACAGTCTCCGCTGGACCCGTGGGGCGTGTTCTACCTCCTCGTCGGAGGCACATTGGTCGTCGCACACAAGGTTCGGTCGACACCGCGCCGATCCGTCAATCCGTCCCCCGGGCACCCCGAATCATGAAGTCGACGTGGGTGCGCGACGGACTGCTCTTCGGCGCGGGCGCCGTCGCTGTCGTCGGTGTGATCGGCTGGCTCATCGCGGCGAAACCTGAGGAGACGTTCGTCCCTTCCGTGCTTCCGCTGCTGCCTCTGCTGCTCCTGTGGGCAGTTCGGAAGCGACTGCAAGTGGCATTCATGTCCCCTGTGTGGATTATCGCCCTCACGTTGGGCATGGTGGGGTTCCTCGGGTACTTTCTCGCTGACGAGCTTGCGGGCCGGCGGGGCGGGAGCATCGTCATCACCCTGTCGGCGAGCGAGAAGGCGGGTGGCTCGGTCGTCTTCGCCGTCAGCCTGCTCGCGTTCGTATGTGGCGCGCTGCTGGTAATTGCGCTCACGAAATCGCGGCCACGGATCACGTTTGGAGGCTTCGAGGTGAGCGCCCGTGCGCGGAGTTGGATGCTCGCTCTGTGCATCATTCCCCTCGGGCTGGTCGTCTACTCAATCGGCTCTGATCTCCTCGCCCGCGACGTCTACCTCGCGGGCGGAGCGAGCCGCGGTGTCTTCGGACTGGGGCAACAGCTGGCCACAGCGTGCGTCGCGCTTCTGGGGTACCTAGTCGTGGCCGCGCGGGGCGGGCAGCGGTTCCTGTCCATCTTGCTGACTCTCGCCTACGCGGCGACCTTCTTCGGGCTCGGTTCGCGCCGCCTCGCGCTCCTGCCGGTGGTCTTCGTCATCGGGATGTTGATGGCACGCCCCACGCGAACGTGGTTGAAACTGGCCGTAGCCGGCGGGCTCGCGGTGATCGCGCTACCCCTTCCATTGTTCCTCCGACGCTCTGACGAGCACGGGCTCCTGTCGTACGCGTCGACCCTCGATCAGTACAACCTCGGCGATGTCGACTGGCTGACGACCCTGAACAACGTGCTCATCGCGTTCCCGATCAGCGCCGTGACCGCGCTGCGCTGGCAGCCGCGGCCCGGCGACTATTTCTGGATCAGCGTGAACCCTCTCCCCGGCGAGGATGCGGGTTGGTACACCATTTCGCAGAGCTTGCGGCTGAACGCATACACGCCGTTCTCGACTGTCGGCGAGCTCTGGAATTACGGTCTCGGGTTCGCGCTCATCACGTGGGCCGTGATCGGGATCGTCGCCGTCTGGCTCGATCACGTGGTCAGCGACCTTTGGGCGGCGCGCCTCCCCTTCGTCGGGCTCGCGGTGCTCGGCCTCAGCGCGCTATTCGCGATCCAGGCGTTGCAGTACAACCTGCGGTCGTCGAGCCGCATGCTGCTCTATGCCGTTCTGATCGCGATCGCCGGCCAAGTGCTCATGCGGTGGCTCCGTGCTCAGCAATCGGCCAAGGACCGTCGAGCGGAGTACGAGGCCCGGCGCCGTGCAAGGCTCCAGCCACGCAGCGCATGAATGGAACCGCGCAGAGCCCCAGGCTCACACGCCGGCTGCACTGACCCTCTGACAGGCCATATCCCATATGCGCGAGCGACGACAGAGCCGACGAGCTCGGCGCCGAGGATTATGGGGTCTACGCCGTCCGATCCCACTGCGACGGCAGCGTTCCCGTTGCCAGTCGGTGTGGTCTGATCGCGGTCCTGAAGATCGCCGAGGCTGCAAGCCGGTTCGCAGCGTCGAACGGGCTCGCGGTGGATGTGGGCCGTCGCGATGCAGAGCGGACCCTGGAGACAAACGACCTCGTCGTGATCCGCGGTGTCAGGATACGAGTCCGCCGGAGTGAAACTCGCGAGGCTAAGTCCGTTGCGGGATCGGCCGGGGTGCCAGAATCGATCCGTGATGAGTGTCGGCGGTCCGACGCGCACCCGCCCTGCCGACGCGGTGTGGCGTGAGCCGAGCCCCGGCTTCCGACGCTGGGAGAGGTCGACGGTTCTCGGAGACGGCCCCGAGGTATGGGAGTGGGCCAGCACCCAGGTGTTGCGATGGGGCGTGAAGACCCGCAGCGGGTTCTCCGTTGCACCCGCCACAACGGTCACCGCGGGGAGCCGCCCTGTCATCGTTGCCCACCCATTCGGACTGTCGGTGCGCGAACCCGTCGAAGTGGTCGAGGTCGTCGAGCTGCCAGACCGGGTCGGGTTCACCTACCGCACGCTGTCTGGCCACCCGATATCGGGTGAGGAAGCATTCATCGTCCACCGCAACAGCGGAGTAGTCACGCTGACGATCCGTTCGCTGACCCGCCCGGGCCACCAGTTGCACTGGAAGCTGCTCTATCCAACACTTCTCATCGCCCAGACAGTCGCCCGTCGCAGGTACCTTCGAGCACTTCGACTCAGAGCCACCCGGTGAGCGACCGACTCTCTCGTGCTGACCGTTGCCGAGGTCGCCACGTCCAGGCAGAGTGACAGCCGTGCGCAACACAATTCCGGCGATTGTTCTCGGGCTCAGTTCCGTGGCCTTCTTCGCCGCTATGTGGGTCGCAGTAACGACGAATGGGCCCGTGCTTCTGATCGCGGTTGCTGTCGCGATCGCTTCCTTCGTCGCGGCTGCATGGGCGGCTGGAAGGATCCGTCGGACTCGGGCGATCACACCGGAGGCGATCATCAGGCCGAACGATGACTCCGACTAGTTGACGCCGCGCCTCGTGCGCGGTCACCGACCCTCAATCGATCCAGGGGGTGGACGAGGCCTCGGATAGGTACGGTTGGCGCATGGACCGGTATCTTCGTCAGCCCAGCCGCCCCGCGTGGTGGAGTGGGACGCAGTTGGAACCGGCTCGGCCGGCCAGCCCCGAGGACACCGAAGTCTGGGCGAGCTGGGTCGACGACGGCACGACGATGTGGGAAGCGCTTATCGCCACCCCAATCGACGGAGAGGATGCGGCCCGGGTTCACTCCGTCCCGGCCTACGTTTACGGCCTGAACTACGGCGACACGGTTCAGTACGTTGCATCGGCCGAAGGACCCCTTGTCGTTAGTCGCGTCGCCAGCCGCGGCGGGCAGGCAACATTCCGCATCTGGCTGGGCAGCGATGTCGACCCGTCCGCCTGGCGACCGATCGCCGAGTCGTAGGCCAGACACGGATGCGTCGTCGATGTAGTGACGACCAGCCTCATTGCCTTGTCATGCGCCGCCGAGGATACGGACGTTGTCCGACGTCTTCTCCGCGACGACGCGACCAGAGCAGGCTTCGCCTGGGAGCCAGGCGCGTCGATGACCTAACCCTCGCCGCGCGAACAGCGGCCACCATCTGGTGGATCGAGCCCCCATCTCTGACAACGACGAACTCCTCACCCTTGACAACGAATCGAACTGCCTCGGTCGCGACGCCATGGTCTCACTGACGGTTGAACCCGGGCGATCGAGGAGACGTCCACGCGGGGCAAAATGAATGGGTGCCCTCGACCTTCACGCTCATCACTGAGACGCCGGTCTCCGCTCAAGAACTGTTCGACCTATCGCTGGACATCGACACCCACGTCACGTCGATGTCTCAGTCCGGCGAACGTGCCGTGGCCGGCATCACTACGGGACGGATCGGGCTCGGTGAAACGGTGACCTGGCGGGCTCGGCACTTCGGCATCTGGTGGACCATGACCTCACAGATCGCCGAGCTCGACGCACCGACCCGTTTTGTCGATCAACAGGTCCGCGGCCCGTTCAAGACCTTCCTTCACGAGCACCGGTTCGAACAGCTCACACACGGCACCCGCGTGACCGATACCATCACGGTCGCGTCGCCCATCTTCGGGTCGCTGGCCGAACGGCTCGTACTCGTCCCGTACCTTCGCCGGCTCATCTCCAAGCGCAACGCGCACCTTCTCCAAACACTCAACCAGACCGAGAGGTAGTGGACGTGCACGGGACCGTGCGCTGACCGGTCGGCCGACCACACGCTCGGTCGGTAGAGGCCGCTCGACGACCCGAGCCGGGCGATGCGCGCGCCAAGCACGTGTGGGGAGCTGACAGCGGTTTCGTCTCGCTCCGCTCGCTCAACGACCGTGTGAGTCGCCGCCCCACGCCTGCCACGAGGTCGACAACCAGCGTCTCTTCGGACACGATTTCCGACCTTTGTGCGCCAGAGGTTTGTGGGCGATTTGGTTCCGAGCCGCCACACCGACAACGAACGAAGGCCCCGGCTCCCGCGTAATGCGCGAGAGCCGGGGCCTTCATCCAGTGACAACGGCTGTGGAGATGGGGGGAATCGAACCCCCGTCCATCGCTGAGTAACGGCGGCTTCTCCGGGCGCAGTCTGTGCGAGCGTTCTGCTCGGCTCCGACCTTTGTCACAGACACCTAAGTCGACGAGCCCAGCC
>JBQCJQ010000009.1:0-2213 GCA_051952615.1 Humibacter sp. | reverse complement strand
AGCCAGCTGGATCGGATCGCGCAGAGCGTGTTCGACACCAGCAGGCAGCCGCGCCTGATGCCGGTGGATCTGTTCCGTGAAGGCGATCAATACGTGCTGAACGCAGATCTCCCGGGAGTCGACCCTGGATCGGTCGACGTCGATGTCGATGGTCATCTGCTGACCATCAGGGCGCAGCGTTCCGCAGCGAACCGCGAGAACTCGAGATGGCTGGCGCAGGAACGCCCGTTCGGTTCCTATCAACGCCAGTTCACGATCGGGGACGACGTCGACGCCGAAAACATCAGCGCCAGCTACGACAACGGTGTGCTCAGCGTTGTCATCCCGGTCGCCGAACGCGCCAAGCCGCGCAAGATCCGCATCGACTCGGCGGCCGATCACAATCGGAAGGCGGTAGCCGCCTAGTCCCGGCAGGGACGCACAGCGATGGGCAGCACCCGGACGTGCAGGTCGCACCGTATGGGGCGGGCGACATCACTGCTTTCCCGAGTGCTCGTGCGGGTGGTTGCCGGCGTGGCCGACCGGCGACCACCCACCTGCCCAAGCGACTCCGCTCTTCGTGCTCCGTTACGGCGTCACCCGACGCGGTCGACCTCGTAGATCACCTCGTGGGCGCGGACCGTGCCGATGAGACGTCCGTCGTCGTCGGTGATGATTCCGCGGCTGCTCGGCGCTGACAGCGAAGCGTCGAGCGCCTCTCGGAGGCTGCCTGAGCGGCGGGCCACGGTGCCGCCGAGGTTGACGGCTTCCAGGCTCACGACCTCGCTGCCGGATGTCTCGGCGACACGGACGCAGGTCTCGGACAACCAACCGAGGGGGCGCTCATCGTCGTCGACGACGATGGACCAGCCATCCTCTAGCCAAAGCGCGGCCAGCTCGATCGACTCGCCGAGGGTGATGGCCCTCTCGACGTGGATCGGCAGGTCGGCTGCCGACTTGAAGCCGAGGCCGCGGTAGCCGCGATCGCGCCCGACGAACGCTGCGACGAAGGCATCGGCCGGGGCGCCCAGGAGCTGCTGCGGAGTGTCGAGCTGAGCCAGTACCCCTCCAGGCCGGAAGACCGCGATCAGATCGCCGAGCTTGATCGCCTCGTCGATGTCGTGGGTGACGATGACGATGGTCTTGGCGATTTTGTCCTGCAAGGCGAGCAGTTCGTCCTGCAGCTGCGCCCGCACGATCGGGTCGACGGCGGAGAATGGCTCGTCCATGAGAAGTACAGGCGGGTCCGCCGCCAGGGCGCGGGCGACGCCGACCCGCTGCTGCTGTCCGCCCGAGAGCTGGTTGGCGTAGCGGCCGCCCATTTCGGGCGTGAGGCCGACGAGCTCGATGAGCTCGGCCGCGCGGTCCTCGGCCTTCTTCTTCGGCCATTTGAGCAGGTTCGGCACGGTCATGATGTTCTGCGTCACCGTCTGCGTCGGGAAGAGCGCGGGCGACTGCAGCACGTAGCCCATCCGCCTGCGCAACGTGATCGGGTCGATCCGCCGGGTGTCAACGCCGTCGAACGTGATGACGCCGCTCGTGGGCTCGATGACGCGGTTGATCATCCGCAGCGTCGTCGTCTTGCCCGAGCCGGACGAGCCGACGAGCGCGGTGATCCGTCCCGCCGGGATGTCGAGGCTGAGGTTGTCAACGGCCACGGTGCCGCCGGGGAACCTCTTGGTGACCTTGTCGAAGGTGATCATGATGCATCCCCCAACCGAAGTGACGTGATGCCCAACCTTGCAGCACAGCGGAAACATCAGGTGAACTCGATGGTCCAGTTTCCGCGAGGTTTCGTGGTGGCGGGGTGGGTGGGGTCACCCTGGGCCCAAGTGGTCGCCAGTTTTCGTGGGATCGCGGGGGTGGATTCCGCGACAAGTGGCGACGGCTTGGGTGGTGGGGTGGGTGTGGGCGACGTGCGGCTACGGGCGCTGCGACGGGGGGAGGCCCTCGACCACGAGGCGGTAGGAGTCGAGCACGAGGCCCCGCAGGAGCTCCTCGTCGAGGTCGCCGCCGCCCTCGGCCGTGATCCAGTGCGTCTTGTTCATGTGGTAGCCGGGCGTGATGTCTGAGTACTGCTCCCGCAGCGCGATGGCGTCATCCGGATCCGCCTTCAGAACGACGACGGGATGCCCTGGCAGGTCCGTCATGAGCATGAACACCTTGCCGTGCACCTTGTGGCGCATCCAGTTCGGGTGCGACTGCACCTCGAGGGTCGTGTCCGGCAGCGCCGA
>JBQCJQ010000008.1:0-2869 GCA_051952615.1 Humibacter sp. | reverse complement strand
GGGGAATGCGCGTCGGTGAAGGGGAGGATGTGTCTGACGTCGTCGAGCGGAGTGGTCTCGACCGTCAACGCCTGTACGCGGGTCGCGGTTACGGTCACCGCTCTAGCGTACGTCCGTGTGCAGACCGGGACGCGCGGCCGACCCCCCTGCGCATAACTCCTGCAAGTTCGTCGGTCCCACCGATGGGGGCCGCTGAATCTCGCCCTTCCGAGCCGAGGGCGGGACGAAGTTGCAGGAGTTATGCGCAGGGTCGTGGGGGCACCCCGAAGTGAGTCCGTCGGCATCGAACTAAGCTTGGCCAGGTGAGTAGGGCCGACCTGAGCAAGCAGCCGTCGGATGTCGCAGCGATGTTCGACGAGGTGTCGACCGCATACGACCGTACGAACACGGTGCTGTCGGTCGGCAACGCGACGCTGTGGCGCATCGCCACGACGCGTGCGGTCGATCCGCGGCGCGGGCAGCTCATCCTCGACGTCGCCGCGGGAACCGGCACCTCGAGCGCGGCGCTCGCCAGCTCAGGCGCCCGTGTGGTCGCCGCGGACTTCTCTCCCGGCATGATCGCTGTCGGCAGGCAGCGGCAAGCAGGCAACCCGAACGTCGAGTTCGTGCAGGCCGACGCAACCCAGCTCCCGTTCGAGGACGACAGCTTCGATGCCGTGACCATCTCGTTCGGACTCCGGAACATCGTGGATCCGTCCGCTGCCCTGGCCGAGTTCTTCCGGGTGACGAAGCCGGGCGGCAGGTTGGTCGTCTGCGAGTTCTCGCGGCCCCCGGCATCCGTCATCCGCGCCGCCTATCACGGCTATCTCGCGTACGGCATGCCCATCTTCGCGCGCATCGCCTCGTCGAACCCCGCCGCCTACTCCTATCTCATGGAGTCGATCCGCGACTGGCCGGACCAGCAGACGCTCGCGCACCTCATCAGCGGGGCAGGCTTCGAGCGCGTCGCATACCGCAACCTCACCGCCGGTATCGTTGCGCTGCATCGCGGGTTCGTGCCCGATTCCACGTCTGCGCCGGGACAGGACGCAGCGACGAAGGGTTTCCAGTAGTGCCATCGCTGCCTCTCGCGCGTCGCGGGAACACCCTGTCGAGCCAGTTCGGCTTCACCGAGCGGCTCTTCGCGTCGAGCGAGGACAAGCGGTTCGTCGCACGCATCGACGCCGGGCTCGACCTGGTCGAGGAGGGACTGCGCGAGCAGGTGCGCTTCGCGGACGAGCTGGCGGATGTCACCGCGAGCTACCTGATGAACGCGGGCGGCAAGCGGGTTCGGCCGATGCTGACTCTGCTCACCTCCCAGCTCGGGGAGGGCGCGACGCCCGAGGTGATCACGGCGGCGCAGGCGGTGGAGATCACCCACCTGGCGTCGCTGTACCACGACGACGTGATGGACGAGGCGCTGACCAGGCGCGGTGTGCCGAGCGCGCAGCACGTGTGGGGCAACTCCGTCGCGTTGCTGACCGGCGACATTCTGTTCGCGCGCGCCAGCCAGCTCGTCGCGAGCCTCGGCGAGGGCGCCATCCGGCTGCAGGCCGACACCTTCGAGCGGCTCTGCCTCGGGCAGCTGCACGAGACCGTCGGGCCGGAGGAATCGGATGACCCGATCGAGCACTACATCAGCGTTCTCGCCGACAAGACGGGCTCCCTCATCGCCGCCTCGGCGCAGATGGGTGTCATGTTCTCCGGGGCTCCGAGGGAGTACATCACGCCGGTGATGGAGTTCGGCGAGAAGATCGGTGTCGGCTTCCAGCTCGTCGACGACGTGATCGACCTCGGCAAGGGCGACGAGACCGGCAAGACGCCCGGCACCGACCTCCGGGCAGGTGTCGCGACGCTGCCCCTTCTCAAGCTCAGGGCGAGGGCGCGCAACGACGCGGCAGCGGCCGCCCTGCTGGAACGACTCGACACCGAGGTTCTCGGAGCGCCCGACACCGCGGACGTGAGCGATGCAGTGGCGGCCCTGCGCGAGCATCCTGTCACGCAGGAGACGCTGGACGAGGCGCACCGCTGGGCGCGCGAGGCCGTCGAGGCCATTGCGCCGCTTCCGGAGGGGCCGGTCAAGCGGGCTCTGACGCGATTCGCCGAGTCCATCGTCGAGCGCTCCAGCTGACCGGAACCGCGTCGCCACATGCACGCCAGCAGCGCACTGCACGCAGACAAGCAGCACGCCCCCGACGAAAGGGATCACTTCATGACCAAACTCCGCCTGGCCATCGTCGGAGCCGGACCAGCCGGCATCTACGCAGCGGACATCCTGCTGAAAGCCGAGCGCGAGTTCGACGTCTCCATCGATCTCTTCGAACAGCTGCCTGCACCGTACGGCCTCGTGCGCTACGGCGTCGCTCCTGATCATCCGCGCATCAAGGGCATCATCACCGCCCTGCGCGACGTGCTCGACCGCGGCGACATCCGCATCTTCGGCAACGTGCGCTACGGCGTCGACATCACGCTGGACGACCTCAAGCAGCACTACAACGCCGTCATCTTCGCGACCGGCGCCGTGAAGGACTCCTCCCTCGCCATCCCCGGCGTCGACCTCGAGGGGTCGCACGGTGCGGCGGACTTCGTGAGCTGGTACGACGGACATCCCGACTACCCGCGCACCTGGCCGCTGACAGACGAGTCGGTGGCCGTGATCGGCAACGGGAACGTGGCGTTGGATGTCGCACGCATTCTCGCCAAGCACGCCGACGATCTGCTCCCCACCGAGATCCCCGACAACGTCTACCAGGGGCTCAAGCAGTCGCCCGTCACCGACGTGCACGTCTTCGGGCGCCGCGGACCGACTTCGGTGAAGTTCACCCCGCTCGAGCTACGTGAGCTCGGAGAGCTGCGCGACGTCGACATGATCCTGTACGACGAGGACTTC
>JBQCJQ010000007.1:0-4655 GCA_051952615.1 Humibacter sp. | reverse complement strand
CCTGCGGTCGAGGATGCCTGGGACACCGACCTCAAGACGCATGTCGACTTCGACGGATGGCAGTACCTGTCGCGCAAGACGGGCGTCGACCCGGCATCCGTCGACCCCGACCTGCCGCTCGTGTTCTTCGGCTCGTTCCAGGACCTCATGGGCCGCGACGCCGCCGGCAACTTCAAGGGCAAGCACCGCTGGCTCACCGAGCTGACCTGGGATCTGGTCGTCTTCGACGAATACCACTTCGGCGCATGGCGCGACACCGCGATGGAGCTCTTCGAGGGCGAGGACGACGCGACCAGGAGGAAGGAGACCGAGCAGGAGTTCGGCAGAGACCTGGAGACGTTCGCCGAGGAGCTCGAACAGAACAGCGCGGACGAGGACGCCTTCGTGCCCATCAAGGCACGGGCGTACCTCTACCTCTCGGGCACGCCGTTCAAGGTGCTCCGCGAGGGCCGCTTCATCGAAGAACAAATCTTCAACTGGACCTACACAGACGAACAGCGCGCCAAAGCCGAGTTCACGGCCCGGCATCCCGACGCACCCAATCCCTACGCCACGCTTCCGCAGATGCGTCTGCTCACCTACCAGATGCCCGACGAGCTCGTCTCGATCGCGCACCAGGGCGAGTTCGACGAATTCGACCTGAATGCGTTCTTCGAGGCGAAAGGCTCCGGGGCGTCCGCCGAATTCGTGCACAAGGATGACGTGCAGAAGTGGCTCGACATCATTCGCGGCTCATCCCTGCCCACGCAGGTCGATGCGCTCAAGGCCGGCACGCGACCGCCGTTCCCCTACTCGGACACCAGGCTGCTTCCGTACCTGCAGCATTCGCTCTGGATGCTGCCGCGACAGGCATCCTGCGCCGCGATGGTCAACCTGCTGGCCGAGCCGCAGAACGCCTTCTGGCACGACTATCGCGTGGTCAACGTGTCTGCACCGGGAATCGGGGTCGGCCTCGAGGCGCTTCCGCCCGTGCGTGCGGCGATCGGCAGCGGATTCGACACCAAGACGATCACACTTACCGTCGGCAAGCTCACGACGGGCGTGACCGTGCCGCAGTGGTCGTCGATCCTCATGCTGCGCAACCTGCAGTCGCCCGAGACCTACTTCCAGGCGGCGTTCCGGGTGCAGTCGCCGTGGGCCATCCGCAATCCGAACGGTGACGATCCCCACGAGGAGACGATCTTCAAGCCGGTGTGCTTCGTGTTCGACTTCGCGCCGACGCGCGCTTTGAGGCAGATCAGCGAATACGGGCGAGGGCTGG
The DNA here is from genome assembly GCA_051952615.1 of Humibacter sp. Taxonomy (GTDB): domain Bacteria; phylum Actinomycetota; class Actinomycetes; order Actinomycetales; family Microbacteriaceae; genus Humibacter. Next base: position 3,394 of record JBQCJQ010000007.1, on the reverse strand, counting down.
CTCCCGAGAACCCCAATCCCGAGCGGGCCGTCGAGGAGCTCGTCGGCTTCCTGCCCGTTCTCGCGTACGACGGGTCGCACATGACACAGGTGGATGCCGGGGGAATCCTCGACATCGCGATGGCCGGAACGTCGGCAACACTGCTCGCCCGCAAGTGGGAGTCTGCCGTACTCGTCAACGTCGACAACCTGACGTTGAAGAAGATCATGGCGAGCGATGCGGCGATGAAGGCCGTCATGAACATCGAGGGCTTCCGGGCCCTGGGCGCCGGAATCTTCGAGACGGTCGTCAACAAGAGCGAATCGGTCGCCGACGCCAAGCGGCAGAAGGGCGACGACATCACGCCTGCCGAGAAGAAGGACCTCACGGACGAGGAGAAGGACTACAAGTCCAAGCGCAAGCAGATTCAGGAGAAGCTGATCAAGTTCGCCACCCGCATTCCGGCGTTCATGTATCTGACCGACTTTCGCGAGAACACGCTCTACGACGTCATCACCAAGATCGAACCCGACCTGTTCCGCACGGTCACGGGCCTCACGGTAGAGGACTTCAACCTGCTCGTCTCGCTCGGAGTGTTCAACGCGGGCCACATGAACCAGGCCGTCTTCGCATTCCGCCGTTACGAGGATGCCTCCCTCGCCTACACCGGGATCGACTCGCACAAGGGACTCCGCCGCTACGGGCTGTACGACACCGTCGTCGAGGTGGCTGCAGCGGGCTGAGCCGGGCCGATATCCGGATTTCACGATGCCGAGGGAGTATCGTGATTTTCAGATGGAATGTCGATATCGTGAATAAGCGATAGTCGAAGCGAGGGAGAGCTCGTGGCAAATTACAGCGCGCGCCTGCACGCACCGGCCGACTTCGGACTTGCGCTACGGGAAGCACGCCTCGGTCGCGGGCTCTCCCAACAGCAGCTGGCCGACGAGCTCGGGCTACCGCAGAGCACGATCAGCGAGATCGAGTCCGGCAAGTCGACGATCTACTTGCGGCGATTGCTGACGATCGCACGAGCGACCGGTGTTGAATTCTCCGCCTCATGGGAGGGCGACGATGCGTCTCGCGGTTGAGCTGTACGGGACACGCGTCGGCTTGTTGAACGGTGATTCGCGCACGTTCGACTTCTCAGTGAATCGTGAGAGCGCCGAGCAATTCGGCGTCAACAGCACCGTCCTGTCAGTAGCCATACCCCTCGCCTCATCGTTGAGGCGAGACCATGCTTCTCGGCGCCGCAATTGGTTCAACGAGCTGCTGCCCGAAGGCAGCCAGTACGACCACATGCTGCAGCAGGGCGGAATCAGGCCAGGGGACACACTCGGCTTTCTCGCTCGGTACGGGCGAGATATCGCCGGGGCCGTGCAGTTGTGGGATCTCGATGACCCGACTGAACCGAAGCACCCTGATCTGAAGCCGCTGAGCGTTCGCGGCGTACGTCAGTTACTCGAGGATCCGGTAGGCAGCCCTCTTGGGAATGATTCGACTGCGGGCAAATCCTCGCTGGGCGGCGTTCAGCCCAAGATCGTGCTCGTGCGAACGGAGAGCGAATGGGCCCAAGCCCTCGGCGGATACCCGTCCACGCACATCCTGAAACCTCAGCTCACGGGAGAACTCCGCACCGTGATCTTCGACGAAGAATACGGCTCTCGTCTCACGCGTCGACTCGGGCTGGCGAACTACACGACAGCGGTCGAACGGTTCGACGGCATCAACGCGCTCGTGATCGAGCGCTACGACCGCCTCGACGGCAAGCGCGTGCATCAGGAGGACTTCAGTCAGGCCCTGGGAGCCGCAGGCAATCAGAAGTACCAGGAGATCGGCGGCGTGGTCAGCCTCCAACGCATCGCGGACTCGCTGACGCGATACACCTCTGACGCCGACCTAGAACGACTGGCCCGCACGGTCACGCTGGCCGTCGGCATCGGCAACCTCGACATGCACACCAAGAACATCGGCCTTCTGCACTTCGCCGACGGTCGCACCGAACTCGCGCCCGCCTACGACATGGTGCCCCAGGCACACATGGCCAACGACGGCAAGCTCGCGCTCGCAGTGAACGGCAAGTATCGGCATCGCGACCTGACGAGCGAGGACCTCGGTGAGGAGATCCGGCGGTGGGGCGTGCGCCGCGGCCCCCTGATCGTCGCGGAGGCTCTGGCCGACCTCGCGGAAGCCTTACGGGACGAGACACCGCTAGATGGAGCCCATCCTCGGCTGCAGGAAGACCTGACGACGTTCGTACACAACCTGCGCGGCGGCAGATCCGTTGGTGGCGTCGATTGATGCTGGTGGAGACCATCGACACCGGCCACTGAGAGCACTTCCGCGCTTCGTCACCGAGATCGAGATCGTCTACCCGGACGATCTCGACCCGGCCTGACTCAGCGGCGGCGCAGCGCCCGGTACGCCAATCGCGTCTCCGCATCGAGGTGCTCGGTGGCGTAGGAGAGCATGACGGCGGGCATCCGGCCGGCGTTCGCGTCGAGGAAGCCGACGAGCAGCGCGCGGTCGACGCGCTTGCCGACCTCGCGGAGCATCCAGCCGACGGCCTTCTGGGTGAGGTCGCGTCGGTCGCCGTCATCCAGCAGCAGGGATGCCAGTTCGAGCGTCGTCGAGGCGTCTCCGCGCTTGATGAAGGCGAAGGTCGAGAGCATGGCGACGCGACGCCACCAGAGATCAGGCGACTCGATGAGCTCGAAGAGGATGAACCGCGGAAGATCGAAGAGGTACTCGCCGAGCACGAACTCGGCGGAGGCATCCACGAGATCCCAGTTGTTCACACGGCCGGCACGCACAGCGCCGAGATAGAACGCGGCCAGCCGCTCGCGCTCGTCGTCGTCGCGGGTGCCCGGAGCGGAGGCGGCCGCGAACAACGTGTTCAGCGCGATCAACGCGGCAAGGCGATGCTCGTGCACGTCGCTCTCGAGCAGACCGGCGATCGCTTCCAGCGAGGGTTTCAGGCGCTTGACGACGGCCCTGACTGCGGGCACGCGCGCGCCGATGAAGACGTCGCCCTCGCCGTACTCGCCAAGGCCGGTCTTGAAGAACCGCTGGAGCACTGGGATGTCATCCGCGTCGGACACCGCGGCGAGGGCCGACATGACGTCTTCGGCGGAGTTCGTGGAGGGTGACGCGACGGATGTCATGCGTCAAGTCAACCAACAGGCTCCGACACAAGCGAGCGTCTCGAAACCGTCGCCCCGAAGGACGTGGGGTTTCGAGACGCTCGCCTGCGGCGTGCTCCGGGGTCAGCGGAGGGGAGCCAGCGGGAGAGGGGCGGGTATCAGTACCAGCCGGTGGCCTGGGAGTGACTCCACGCCCCGCACGGAGTTCCGTACGAACCGGCGATGTACGAGAGGCCCCAGGCGATCTGGGTCGCCGCGTTGGTGGCCCAGTC
>JBQCJQ010000006.1:0-4168 GCA_051952615.1 Humibacter sp. | reverse complement strand
GTGGATGAGCGCATGAGTGTGAACCTGTCGGGGGCAAAACAAAAGGCCGGTGTCACCCGGCCGTGCTCCACCGTAGGTTGGCGCCTGCACTGCGCTGCCAGGAGCCGTTCAGGTTCTCAGGATGCCCATGGATTGCGATCCGGCCGCCCGAGCCACCACTCGAACACCCGCCGCCGCACCCTATGCGAACGCATATGATTCCTGGGAGATCCGCGTGCTGGTGCGGATCTCGAGGGGATGGGAATCGCCACTGTTTTGGTCACTTGACCAGGAATTCTGGGTCGACGTGGCCCGCGCTCCACGGTGATCCCGCCGCCTGCGCTGTCAGGAGATAGTCAGGGTCTCCGCCGGTGCGTGTCAGGTTCGAGGCGCGCCGACGGGATGCGCCGGCGGACGCGGCGTCAGATCACGTCGGCGGTCAGCGACGTCGGGCTGCCGAAGCGGTGGTTCGTGATGGAGATGGCCTGTTCGCGCAGGAAGGGCAGCAGCTCGACCCGGCCGGATGCGGTCACGGGCCCAGAGAACACCGTCACGTCGAGCCGGTCCCCCAGCGCACGAGCGAGAGCGCGGGCATCGCCACCGATCAGGCGGATGCGGTCGTTCTGGCCGCTCTCCGGGTCGACTGCGGGGCCGGATGTCGCGACACGCGTCATCCATGCCGCATCGGACTCGACAGCCTCGACGACGGCGAGCTCGCGAAGCGCCTGGTGCAGCGGCCGGGGCAGCCGACTCGGCGTGCTGACGTCGAAGCGTCCGCGCGCGAGGGCGGCGGCGGCCAGCACCCTGAGCAGAGCGGGAAGCCCGACGCCCTCGCTCAGCCGGATGCTCACCCGCGCCGTCCGGTAGCGGAACAGGTTGCGCTCGACGCCGAGCGCCGCGGCGTCGCGCACCACTCCGAATTCGGTCGCCCACGCGATCGCATCGCTGAGCGCCGAGCGGCGCACGAGGTCGAACTCCTCGTAACTCATCGAGGGCTGGCCCGACTCGATCAGCTCGGTCACCCTGCTGTCCAGGCCGCGCAGGTGCAGGCTCGAGCTGGATGAGCCCGCATCGCCGATCCACGTGCCGAGGCCGAACAGGTAGTTCGGACCGCCCGCCTTGTGCCCAGGGCCGACGGAGGACCGCTTCCAGCCGCCGAACGGCTGGCGCTGCACGATCGCTCCGGTGGTTCCGCGGTTCACGTAGAGGTTGCCGGCCTGAACTGCGGACATCCAATACTCGATCTCATCGGCATCGAGCGAGTGCAGTCCCGCGGTGAGGCCGTAGTCGACGTCGTTCTGCCACTGGACCGCCTGCTCCAGCGTTCGCGCGTGCATCACCCCGAGCACCGGCCCGAAGAACTCCGTCTGGTGAAAATACGACCCGGGCTGAACACCGGTGCGGATGCCCGGTGACCACAGCCGCCCTGACTCGTCGAGCCTGCGCGGGGTGACCAGCCACTCCTCGCCCGGCGCGAGCTCGGTGAGTGCGGACGCGAGCTTGCCGGAGGCCGGCTCGATCAGCGGACCCATCCAGGTCGTCGGCTGCTCCGGCCATCCCGTGTAGATGCTCTCCGTCGCGTCGGCGAGCTGGTCGAGCAGCCTGCGCGACTTGGCCATCGATCCCACCAGGATGACCAGGCTCGCCGCGGAGCACTTCTGCCCGGCGTTGCCGAAGGCGCTCTTCACGATGTCGGCGACCGCGAGATCGATGTCGGCGCTCGGGGTGACCACGATGGCGTTCTTGCCGCTGGTCTCGGCGAGCAGCGGCAGGTCGGGCCGCCAGCTCTTGAAGAGCCTCGCGGTGTCGTAGGCACCGGTGAGGATGACCCTGTCGACCCGAGGATCGGAGACCAATGCCTGACCGAGCGGCCCCTCGTCAACGTCGGCGAGCGCCATCAGCTCACGCGGAACGCCCGCCTCCCAGATGCACTCGGCGAGCACTGCGGCGCACCGCCTGGCCTGCGGGGCGGGCTTCAGCACCACCCCGCTGCCCGCCGCGAGCGGGCCGAGCACGCTGCCTGCCGGAATCGAAACGGGGAAGTTCCACGGCGGCGTCGCGACGGTGAGCTTCGACGGCACGAACCGAGCGCCCTGCACGGTGTCGAGCTCGCGCGCCCGAGCCGCGTAGTAGTGCGCGAAGTCGATCGCCTCGCTGACCTCGGGGTCGGCCTCCGCGATCGTCTTGCCGGTCTCTGCGGCCATCACCTCGATCAGTCGGTCGCGGTTGGCGGACAGGGCGAGGCCGACGCGGTCGAGAGCCGCCGCCCGTGCGCTCCCCGGAATGGCGCCCCACTGCGCGCCGGTCGCCTGCACGGTGTTCAGCAGGGCGTCGAGCGCCTGTGGGTAGTCGATGCGGGCGGCCGCCAGCGTGTCGTGGCCTTCCGTCGAGGTGGAGACGGATGCCAGAATGCGGCGCCCCCAGCCGCGGTTCGCCGGCAACGAAGGGTCGGTGTCCGACTCGTTGTGGAAGGCCTTGCCTGTGGCGCCCACCGTGCCGGTGGCGCCGGTCGAACTGCCGGAAGCGCGCGCCTTCGCCGCCCTCCTGCCTACCGTGGCCGTCTCCGACGTGTGAAGGGTCGCCGTGTCGAAGGCAGAGGTGTCGACGGAGACCTGCTCGGCGACGGCCACGGTGTCGTCGGATTCCGGCATCCCGCCTCCGAGCCGGAGCGCATGGTAATCCAGCCCTAGGACGACCCCGGTGAGTCCTTCCTCAACGGCCTTGGCCGCCGGATCGACGGGCGCGGGTCTGGTGTGGAAGAGCGTCGTCGGGTCCGACTCGACCCACTCACGTGCGCGGTCCTGCCTGCGGTTCGGAAGAGGCGCGAGACCGCGAGGTCCGGCATCCGATTCGAGCTCGGCGATCGAGGCGAGGAACCTCGACTTCTCTCGCTCGAAGAGTTTCGGGTTCTCGGTGAGCTCGAATGCTGCGGAGAGGAAGTCGTCGCTCGATGCGTTCTCCTGCAGTCGTCGCATGAGGTACGAGATGGCCACGTCGAAGTGGCGAGGATGCACCACGGGCGCGTAGAGCAGCAGCCCGCCGACGGTCTGGGCGACGGCATCCGCCTGCCTCGTCGCCATGCCGAGCAGCATCTCGAAGTCGATGCGGTCGTCGATGCCCCTGCTGCGGGCGAGCAGCCAGGCGTACGCGACGTCGAACAGATTGTGCCCGGCGACGCCGATCTTGACGGCGTGCGTGTGCTCGGGGGTGAGCGCCCAGTCCAGCACGCGCTTGTAGTTGGCGTCGGTGTGCACCTTGGCGTCGTAGGTGGCGAGCGGCCAGCCGTGCAGGGCGGCATCCACCCGCTCCATGGGCAGGTTGGCGCCCTTCACGATGCGAACCTTGATGGGGGCGCCGCCCGCCGCCCTGCGGTTCTGCGCCCACTCGGTGAGGTCTTGCAGGGCATCCAGCGCATCGGGCAGGTAGGCCTGCAGAACGATGCCGGCCTCGAGCTTCATCAGCCGTGGATCGCCCAGCAGGCGCTTGAACACGGCGATGGTCAGGTCGAGGTCGTGGTACTCCTCCATGTCGAGGTTGATGAACTTCGGCGTCGGCGACGTGGCGGCGTACGCGTAGAGCGGCGCGAGCCGTTGCGCGACGCGCGTCACGGACTCGTCGAACGCCCACATAGACAGCTGGCTGGCGACACTGGAGACCTTGATCGACACGTAGTCCACGTCGTCGCGTTCGAGCAGCTCGCGGGTGCCGTCCAGCCGGGCCTCCGCCTCGCGCTCACCGAGCACCGCTTCTCCGAGCAGGTTGAGGTTGAGGCGCACGTGCGTTCCGGATGCCCCGCCGTCGCGCAGCCGTGCGATCGCCTTGCCGAGTCGGTTCGGGGTGGCATCCACGATGAGGTGCCCGACCATGGAGCGCAGCACGCGCCGCGCGATCGGGATGACCACCCACGGCACGGCAGGTGCGATGGCCCCTCCGACGGCGAGCGCCGCCCGCTGATACCAGGGCAGGAAGCGCGGGATGCTCCGCGACAGCCGCTGCAGGTTGGCGGCGGCGACGTAGACGTCCTGCGGTCGGGCGACGTCGTCGACGAATCCGACCGCGAAATCCAGACCGCGTGGATCGCGCAGCAGCCCGGCCAGTCGCTCGGCCGCCGGATCGCGTTTGGATGCCTCCGGAATGGCATCCCGTGCATCGGATGCCGTCAGCCACGCCCGCACCAGCTCGACCGCCT
>JBQCJQ010000005.1:0-9150 GCA_051952615.1 Humibacter sp. | reverse complement strand
GCTCTTCCGATCTGGGGACAACACGCTGTTCGTCGCGACCGGTGTGACCGACGGCGGACTCGTCGACGGTGTGAGGCGCGACGGGCCGATCATCCGAACCAGCAGCATCGTGCTGCGATCGAAGTCCGGTACGGTGCGTCGTCTGTCGGCCGAGCACCTCGTGTCGAAGTGGTGGTGAGGCTCAGCGCCGCCTGGCGCCGATCGCGATCGGCTCGACCGCGCCGTCGAGTTCTCCGCTGCTCTCCGCGCCATTGATGTCGAGCGCGCCGACGAGTTCGAACGCGGTCAGCTCTCGCGGAGACTCCTCGATGCCGCCGAGAACCGGGATCACCTTCGACTCGTCGAGCGCGTTCAGCTTTCGCGCCGACGGCAGCACCTGGCGCTCCAGGGACCCGACGAACTTGTTGTAGTCGTTCACCGTGCCCTTGATCGCCCTGCCGAGCTTGTCGATGTGCGCGGCGGTGGTCGCGAGACGCGAATACAGCTCCCGGCTGAGGTCGAACAGCAGCTTGGCATCCTGCGTCAGCACGTCTTGCTGCCAGCTGAACGCGACGGTCTTGAGCACCGACCAGAGAGTCACCGGGGAGGCGAGGGCGACGCGCTTGCCGAACGCGAACTCCATGATCGTGGGGTCGGCCTCCATCGCGGCCGACACGAGCGACTCGCTCGGGATGAACGCGATCACCATTTCGGGCGACGCGTCCAGCCCTTCCCAGTAGGTCTTGCCGCCGAGGGCCGTGATGTGGTCGCGCACCGCCTTCACGTGCTGCTTGAGCAGGCTCTCGCGCTTGGCGGCCTCCTCGCCCGTCGCGGTTGCCGGAATGCGGCTGGCCTCCAGGAACGCATTGAACGGCGCCTTGGCGTCCACGGCGATGTTCTTGCCGCCCGGCAGATGCACCACCATGTCGGGTCGGCCGGCGCCGGCATCCGTCACGATGCTCGACTGCACGTCGAAGTCGACGCGCTCGAGAAGTCCGGCGGCCTCGACGACACTGCGCAACTGGGTCTCGCCCCAGACACCGCGCGTGCTGTTGGAGCGCAGCGCCGACGCAAGTGCCTCCGCCGTGCCGCGCAGACGCTCCTCCGACTCGGTGGCCGATCTGAGCTGTTGGGTGATCTCGCCGTGTTGCCTACTGCGCTGCTCCTCGAGCTGTGCGACCTTCTGCTGCATGCCGGTGAGGGTCTCCCTGACCGGGGCGAGCGCCTGAAGCACCTTGCTCTCCGCCTGCTCCCGCTCGCGTTGTGCGACGAGTTCTGCGCGCTGGCGCTCCGCGAGCTCCTCGAACTGCAGCTGCTGCCGCTCGATACGCTCGCGCAGACCCTGCGAGGTGGCGGACACAGCGGCGAGCTGCTCGCGAAGGGATGCCTGCACCGCCTGTTCCTGTGCCCGAACCTCGGCCAGCTCGATCGCATGCTTCGCCGCGATCACGGCCGGATCGACGGTCGTCCCGTCCGTCTCCGCGGCACGCCTGCTGGCGAGGGCGAACCCGCCGAGCACGCCAGCGACGGCGCCGACCACGAGACCGATGATGAGGAGCAGAACTTCCATGGCTTCATGCTCCCAGCGGCCACCGACATCGGGCGGATGCCCCGCCAGCGTCATCCGATACTGACAAGGAAGCCGGCGCCTCAGGAAGCGGTCGCCAAACGGCCCCGAGCACGGCTACGGTCAGGCGGCCTGCGCAACGTCTCCGAGATGCCCGAGACGCACGGGGACCGCGGCCGCGAGCTCCGTGATGGAGCCTGCGCCGTGTCTCTTCGCCGCGTGAACGACGATCGCAGCACATGCCTCGGCGTCGGCCAGCGCCTCGTGGTGGTTGAAGTCCTCGAAGCCTGCGGCCATAGCGGCGACCGGCAGACGGTAGGAGTCGAGGTTGTAGGTTTTGCGCGCCACCTGCAGGCTGCACAGATAGTCGTATGACGGGCAGCGGATGCCCGTCGCAGCGCACGCCCCGCGGATGACGCCCATGTCGAATCCGGCGTTGTGCGCCACCAGCGCGTCGTCGCCGGCGAACTCCACGAGGTCGCCGAACTGCTCCACCCACCCGGCGGCCCCGACGACGTCGCGAGCGTGGATGCCGTGGATGCGAATGTTCCATTCCAAGAACTCGTCGTGCCCGTGGGGCGGCCTGATCAGCCATCCTGCTGTGTCGACGACGCGCCCGTCTCGCACCTTCACCAGGCCGACAGAGCACGCCGACGCACTGCTGGAATTCGCGGTCTCGAAGTCGATTGCGGTGAAGTCCAGTGGCACGTGGCTCATGCTGGCACGCACCGACGACGCCGCAGGGAGGTGCTCCGGCGTGGCTCGGAGGTCGCCCGTCACTCGCCCATCTCATAACGTTGAGTCATGCAGTCTCGCAGCGAGAAGCTCGACCACGCACTCTCATTCGGCGGTGTCGCCGACGTGTACGAGGCATCCCGGCCCGGATACCCGATGGATGCCGTGACCTGGCTGGTGCGTCAGGAAGAGTCGCGCGTGATCGATGTCGGAGCCGGAACGGGCAAGCTCACGCGAGCACTGACATCCGCCGGTCATGAGGTGATCGCCGTCGACCCCTCTCCCGAGATGCTGGAGGTGCTGCGGACCACGGTGCCCGGCGTCGAGACGCTGGTGGGCACGGGCGAACGGATGCCGCTGCCCGACGAGTCAGCAGACGCGGTCACCTTCGCCCAGGCATGGCATTGGGTCGACGCTCCGATCGCCTCCGCCGAGGTGGCTCGGGTGCTCAAGCCGGGCGGCCACCTCGGGCTGATCTGGAACTTCCGCGACGATCGCGTCGACTGGGTGCGCGAGCTCAGCGTCGCCATGCACGCGGACGGCGACCAGTACACGGACGGCATGGATGACCCGCACGTGCACGCCCCGTTCGGCGAGCCCCCGTTCGAGGAGCCGGAGCGAGCGCAGTTCGAGTGGTCGCAGGCGTACACGCTGGACGGGATGCTCGACCTCGTGAGGTCGCGCAGCTACTACGCCGTGATGAACGCCGAGCAGAAGCGCGAGACGCTCGACGGCGTGCGCGCTCTGCTGGAGAGGCATCAGCAGACGTCGGGACACGAGACGATCTCGCTGCCCTACGTGACGATGGCGTTCCGCTACCGCAAGCCCTGACGGCACGCGGGCGCCGCCGCCTGCTCAGGGGAGCACGCTCCATGAGGGGTCTTGCTCATCGCGCAGACGCGATATATCGTGATACGGCCGAGGCGTTCATCCCGTTGCCACAGCTCTGTCGGTGGTGCACGCAAGAATGCTCACCATCCCACCGGCACCTCACACTCGACCGGAGTATCCCGTGCTGCTCAAACTGCTCATCCGTTATCTCAAGCCATACGGCTGGCTGCTGACCGGAGTCCTCGTCTTCCAGTTCGCGTCCGCCCTGGCCAGCCTTTTCCTGCCCAGTCTCAATGCCGACATCATCGACAACGGCGTCTCCAAGGGAGACACCGCATACATCTGGCAGACCGGCGCCGTCATGCTGCTGATCTCGTTCGGTCAGATCGTGGCGTCGATCATCGCGACCTACTTCGCAGCTAAGGCGGCGATGCAGCTCGGTCGCGACATCCGCGACGACGTCTTCGAGCGTGTCTCCGGGTTCTCGGAGCGCGAGGTCACATCGTTCGGCGCCGGCTCGCTGATCACCCGCAACACGAACGACGTGCAGCAGGTGCAGATGCTCGCCATGATGGCGGCGACGTTCCTCGTGTCGGCGCCGCTGCTGGCCATCGGCGGCGTCATCCTCGCCGTCCGGCAGGCTCCGAGCCTGTCCTGGCTGATCGCCGTCTCCGTCCCGGTGCTCCTCATCGTTGCCGCGCTCATCATCGGGCGCATGGTGCCCCTGTTCCGCACGTTCCAGCAGAAGCTCGATGGAGTGAACCGGGTGATGCGCGAACAGCTCACGGGCATCCGCGTGATCCGTGCATTCGTGCGCGAGCCCATCGAAGAGGAGCGGTTCCGCGACGCGAACACCGGCATCATGGTCATCGGCCGACGTGTCGGCTCGCTCTTCGTGCTGCTGTTCCCGATCGTCATGCTCATCCTGAACGTGACCGTCATCGGGGTCATCTGGTTCGGCGGTCAGCAGATCAACTCGGGCGACGTGCAGATCGGCACGCTGTTCGCCTTCATGCAGTACGTCATGATCATCCTCTCCGGCGTCTTGATGGCCAGCTTCATGACGATGATGATCCCGAGGGCATCCGTCTCGGCGGAGCGCATCGGGGAGGTGCTCGCTGCAGAGGCGTCGCTGAAGCGCGCCGACGAGCCCGTGACCGGGTTCGCCTCGAAGGGCACCGTCGAGTTCTCGAACGCCACGTTCACCTACCCGGGTGCTGAGCACCCGGTGCTGTCCGGCATCAGCTTCTCGGCCGCGGCCGGCGAGACCGTCGCGATCGTCGGCTCGACCGGCGCGGGAAAGACCACCTTGGTCTCGCTCATCCCCCGACTCTTCGACGTCACGGGAGGCTCCGTGCGGGTCGGTGGCGTCGACGTTCGGGAGGCGGACCTCGAGGCACTCTGGCGCACGATCGGCCTGGTGCCGCAGCGACCCTTCCTCTTCACCGGCACCGTGGCGTCCAACCTGCGGTTCGGACGTGAGGACGCCACCGACGCCGAGCTCTGGAAGGCGCTCGAGATCGCACAGGGCAGCGACTTCGTGGCGCAGATGGATGGCGGCCTCGACGCGCGCATCGCGCAGGGCGGTACCAACGTGTCTGGCGGACAGCGACAGCGGCTCGCGATCGCGAGGGCGATCGTGCACCGGCCTCAGGTGCTCGTCTTCGACGACTCCTTCTCCGCACTCGACCTTTCGACGGATGCCCGGCTCAGGCAAGCACTCTGGCGCGAGCTACCCGACGTGACGAAGATCGTGGTCGCCCAGCGAGTGTCGACAATCACCGATGCCGACCGCATCGTGGTGCTCGACGACGGCAAGGTCGTCGGCCTCGGCAGGCACGAGGAGCTGCTGCAAACGAACGACACCTACCGCGAGATCGTGGAATCCCAGCTCGGAGTGGAGGCGGCGCGATGAGCGGCGACAAGGCGCGCGGTGAGAAGACCCGCGGCAGGAAGCGCGCGATCACGAGCGTCGAGCTGAGCCCGGAGGAGAAGCTCGAGGCCGAGATGGCCGAGCAGGCCAGGCTCTCCGCCGACGACTGGAGCGGCGGAGTCGCACCGGGCAAGGCGGCCAACTTCGGCCCGTCGTTCCGTCGACTGATCGGGCTCCTCAAGCCGAACGCACTCTCATTCGTGTTCGTCTCGATCCTCGGCGCCATCGGTGTCGTGCTCGCGGTCATCGCGCCGAAGGTGCTCGGTGAGGCGACGAACATCCTGTTCGAGGGCGTGGTGTCGAAGGCAGTTCCCGCCGGCATGACGCAGCAACAGGTGGTCGACCAGCTGAACAAGGCCGGCCAGCACGACCAGGCGAACATCATCTCCGCGATGCACGACTTCGTTCCCGGCCAAGGCATCGACTTCACCGCGCTCGGGCAGGTGCTGCTGATCGTGCTCGCGCTCTATGTCGGTTCGTCGGTGCTCACCTGGATCCAGGGCTACGTCATCAACGTGATCATGGTGCGCACCATGTGGCGCCTGCGCGAGCAGGTCGAGGCGAAGATCAACCGTCTTCCGCTCAGCTACTTCGACCGCGTGCAGCGGGGTGAACTCATCTCGCGAGTGACGAACGACATCGACAACATCACCCAGATGATGCAGCAGTCGCTGTCGCAGGCTCTGGCGAGCGTGCTCACCGTGGTCGGCGTGCTGATCATGATGTTCTCGATCTCGTGGCAGCTCACGCTGGTGGCACTCGTCACCTTGCCGCTGATGGCCGTCGTCTTCGGCGTCATCGGGCCGCGCTCGCAGAAGGCGTTCGGCATCCAGTGGCGCAAGGTCGGGCGGCTCAACGCCCGCGTCGAGGAGTCGTTCTCGGGCCACGCGCTGGTCAAGGTGTTCGGCCGTGAGAAGAGCTCGCGCGAGGCGTTCCGCGAGGAGAACCAGGAGCTCTACCAGGCATCGTTCAAGGCGCAGTTCCTCTCCAACACGATGATGCCGGCGATGATGTTCATCGGAAACCTCACCTACGTCGGCATCGCCGTGCTGGGCGGGCTCATGGTTGCGAGCGGCCAGCTGCGTCTGGGCGACGTGCAGGCGTTCATCCAGTACTCGCAGCAGTTCACGCAGCCGCTGTCGCAGCTCGGCGGGATGGCCGCCGTCGTCCAGTCCGGAACCGCCTCGGCCGAGCGTGTCTTCGAGCTGCTCGATCAGGATGAGCAGGAACCCGACGCCGCCGACTCGCCGGCGCCCGTGGACGGAGACGGCACGATCGAGTTCGAGCACGTGTCGTTCTCCTACACGCCCGACCGTCCGCTCATCACCGACCTGTCGTTCCGCGTCGAGCCCGGCCAGACCGTGGCCATCGTCGGGCCCACGGGCGCGGGCAAGACGACACTGGTCAACCTGATCATGCGGTTCTACGAGCTGAATAGCGGTCGCATCCTGCTGAACGGCCAGAACATCGCCGACCTCACCCGGCTCGACGTGCGGGCGAAGACCGGCATGGTGCTGCAGGATCCGTGGCTGTTCGCCGGAACGATCCGCGAGAACATCAGGTACGGCAATGCGGATGCCTCCGACGAGCAGATCCTCGAAGCGGCGAAGGCCACGTATGTCGACCGGTTCGTGCACTCGCTGCCCGACGGATACGACACCGTGCTCGACGAGGACGCGTCGAACATCTCGGCGGGCGAGAAGCAGCTCATCACCATCGCCAGGGCGTTCGTCGCCAGGCCGTCGGTGCTCATCCTCGACGAGGCGACTAGCTCGGTCGACACCCGCACCGAGTTGCTCCTCCAGCACGCCATGGCAGCGTTGCGGGAGGGTCGTACCTCGTTCGTCATAGCCCACCGGCTGTCGACGATTCGCGACGCGCACCTCATCCTCGTGATGGAACACGGCGACATCGTCGAGAAGGGCACGCACGATCAGCTCATCGCCGCCAAGGGCGCGTACTACCGCCTGTACAGCGCGCAGTTCGAGCAGGCGGCCACCGACCTCGACGAGGAGTTCGCCGCGGTGCGCGACGACGAGCTCGCCAGGGAGGCAGAGGCGATCGCGGAGAGCGACGAGCCCGACGCGGCGGTCGTCGACTGATCTGGAATGTCGTGACGGGGCGCGGGGCTCTCCGCGCTCCGTCACGTATCGGACTCAGCGGTCGGCTGCCGCGGCGTACGGTCTTGCCACCGTCTTGGGGGAGGGTGACACTAGAAGCGTTCCGTCCCACAAGGAGGCGCATCATGGCGCACGGAGACATCACCCATGTCGAGATCCCGGTCACGGACTTCCCGCGAGCGACCGAGTTCTACTCGAGGCTTTTCGGATGGCAGATCGCCGAATCGCCGGGCTACGAGGGATATCCCATGTGGCGGGCACCCAACCAGATCTCGGGCGGCGCGCTCACCGCACGCGAAGGCGACTTCACGCAGCCCCGTTCTTATGTCGAGGTCGACTCGATCGATGACACCGTCGCTGCGGTCGCTGACGTGGGCGGTGCGGTAGTCGTAGGAAAGACCGAGATCACGCCGACCAGCTGGTGGGCACTGGTCACGGATCCCGACGGCAATGCGATCGGCCTGTACGAAGGCTCGATGTAGCGCTGAGCTCCGCGCCTGGTCTTCTCGACCAGGCGCGGTCTGAGCCCGATCCGCTTCGGTGGCCTCGCCCTCGCCGGATACGATGGATGCCCGTGGCTCTCACTATCGGCATCGTCGGCCTGCCCAACGTCGGCAAGTCCACCCTTTTCAACGCCCTGACCAAGAACCAGGTGCTCGCGGCGAACTATCCGTTTGCGACGATCGAGCCCAACGTCGGCGTGGTGAACCTGCCGGATCCGCGACTCAGCACACTCTCCGACCTTTTCCACTCGGAGCGCATCGTGCCCGCCACCGTGAGTTTCGTGGACATCGCAGGCATCGTCCGTGGCGCCTCAACGGGGGAGGGGCTCGGCAACCAGTTCCTCGCGAACATCCGTGAGGCGGATGCCATTGCCCAGGTCGTGCGCGGGTTCGCCGACTCCGACGTCGTGCACGTCGAAGGCGAGGTCAACCCTGCGAACGATCTCGAGACGATCGGCGCTGAGCTGATGCTCGCCGACCTCCAGACGCTCGAGAAGGCGATCACGCGCTACGAGAAGGAGGTGCGCGGTCGCAAGCTCGACGGCGCAGTGCTCGAGGCGGCGAATGCCGCGAAGGAGTCGCTGGAGCGGGGCGTGCTGTTGTCGGCGTCCGGCCTCGACCTCGAGCCGATCAAGGAGCTCGGTCTGCTCACCGCGAAGCCGTTCATCTTCGTCTTCAACGTCGACGAGTCCGTGTTGACGGATGCCGCACGCAAGGCGGAACTGGCCGCTCTGGTGGCACCGGCCCAGGCCGTTTTTCTCGACGCCAAGATCGAGTCGGAGTTGATCGACCTGGACCCCGAGGATGCCGCGGAGCTTCTGGCCTCGACCGGCCAGGACGAGAGCGGGCTCGACCAGCTCGCTCGGATCGGATTCGACACGCTCGGCCTGCAGACCTTCCTCACCGCGGGCCCCAAGGAGTCGCGCGCCTGGACCATTCACAAGGGCTGGAAGGCGCCGCAGGCAGCAGGCGTGATCCACACCGACTTCGAGAAGGGCTTCATCAAGGCGGAGGTCATCTCGTTCGAGGATCTCGTCCAGCTCGGCTCGGTCGCGGAGGCCCGGGCCCACGGCAAGGCGCGCCTGGAGGGCAAGGAGTACGTCATGCAGGACGGCGACGTCGTGGAGTTCCGCTTCAACAACTGAGCGGCCGAGGCGCTCTCCGACTCTGTTCCTGTGGATGAGCGTGCGCGTCGCTGGAAGTCGTCCACAGTTCACGTGGATCCGCACAGCGGGCGGCTCGCGTGGGACACACTCGGCCATGGGAATTCGCTGCCATGCATGCGGACATCGGCCGCGACGAGCATCGGACACCGGTGCTCGTGGTTCTGAATAGCCTGGGATCGTGGCGGCACGGTTGCGTCGGTTTCGCTCCCCGAACCGGATGGCGCTTGGAGAGCAGGTGACCATGCGGCGAGTCGTCGTGGTGGGCTGTTCCGGAGCGGGCAAGTCGACCCTGGCGAAGCGCATCGCGGATGTCCTC
>JBQCJQ010000004.1:0-2558 GCA_051952615.1 Humibacter sp. | reverse complement strand
GTCGAGCCGCTGACGTCGGTGCGGTGGAAGTTCAGGAACGACCTGGATGCCGTCGGGCCGCGCTGCCCCTGGTACCGCGAGCTGTAGGCGGCTGAGCCGTATGGCTTCTCGGCGGGCGACGACAGCCGGAAGAAGCACATCTGGCCGATCTTCATGCCGGGCCAGAGCTTGATCGGAAGGGTCGCGACGTTGCTCAGCTCGAGCGTGACGTGGCCGGTGAAGCCGGGGTCGATGAACCCGGCCGTCGAGTGGGTCAGCAGGCCGAGCCGTCCGAGCGAGCTCTTGCCCTCCAGCCGCGCCGCGATGTCGTCGGGAAGGGTGACGCGCTCGAAGGTCGACCCGAGCGCGAACTCGCCGGGGTGCAGGATGAACGGCTGGTCGCCATCCACTTCGACGAGGTGCGTGAGCTCCGGCTGGTCCTGCGCGGGATCGATGAACGCGTATTTGTGGTTGTCGAACAGCCTGAAGAAGCGGTCGAGGCGCACGTCGATGCTCGACGGCTGGATCATCTCGGGCTCGTAGGGCTCCAGCGCGATGCGCCCTACGCCGAGTTCGGCCGTGATGTCGCGATCAGAGAGCAGCACTTGGTTAGCCTAGCGATTGAGTCGGTCGAGCGCGCAGCGCGAGTACCGAGGATGACGTCGGGGGGACGCATGTATTGGGTGATGGTCATCGGTCTCATGCTCGTGGTGCCGATCGCGTCGGTGCTGATCGAGGGCGTCTCGTCGGGCTGGACTCCGGACGCCCTCGCACTGATCGGCAAGTGGTTCGTCTTCTGGGCGATGGGGGTGCGACTCTTCGCCGCCGGAGTGAGCCAGATCCTTCGACCGTCGTTCACGGCGCAGAACATCCTCGGGAACGACGCGAACGAGGGCACGAACCACGTCGTTCAGGAGCTCGGGTTCGCCAACCTGGCGTTCGGCGTCGTGGGCATCGTCGCCCCGTGGGTCGGCGGCACGACGCACGGCGGCTGGACGGCAGCGGCGGCCCTGGCGGGCGGGGTGTTCCTGTTCGCAGCGGGCATCCGCCACGTCTTCAAGCCGGGCAAGGGCGGCAAGGAGTGGGTGGCGTGCGTCACCGACCTTCTCGTCGGGGCCGTGCTGCTGGTGTTCGCGATCACGAGCCTGGTGCGCTGAAGGCCTTCTGCAGTTCTGCGAGCGCGGCGTCGACCACCTCGGCAGGGGGTCGCTCGTCGCCCGCTGAAGCCCACCACACGAGCGCCGAGAACGAGGCCGCCGAGAGTGCGTCCGTCAGCACGTACGCACGCAGCGACCCCGGAGCGAGGCCCTCGCGCTCGGCGATGAACGACAGCAGGAGGGCTCGTTGCTCATCCAGCTGTCCGCGCACCGTCTCATAGAGTGCAGGATGCCCCTGGATGAGCAATAACCGGCGACGCGTCGCCTCCCACTGCTCCATCGGAAAGTCCAGCGCCCTGGCGTAGGCCGCCCGCACGGCGTCGATCGTCGAGGCGTCGTCCGGGGTCTCCGCGAGAGCCGCGCGGATGTCGGTCTGCGCTTCGGCCGCGCCCGACCACACGAGGTCGGCCTTGCGCGGAAAGTAGCGGAACACGGTGCGACGACTCACCCCGGTGGCGCGGGCGACGTCGTCCATCGACACCGCGGCGTAGCCCCGCTCGTCGAAGAGCCGGAGCGCGGCAAGCGCGATCTGGTCGGGCTGCACCTCGACGGGACGCCCGCGCCGCGAGGCGACCCCGTCGGGCGTCGACGCCTCGGCTGCCGTTCCGGATGCCTGTGCGGACTCCATCACGACAGTCTAGGCTCGCACAACCATTTATGGCACTGAGTGTTACAATTGCATCGAGCGTTCGCCGGACGAGTGCGAACGAAGCGCGACGCGCGTGATGCGCGAGCGCACGACGGATACAAGGAGTCGTTGATGGCAGAGGTTTCGGCCCGGTTCGCGGGCAAGACGATCATCGTGACGGGTGCGGGCAGCGGCATCGGAAAGGCGACGGCGACCAGGCTCGCGCGCGAAGGCGCACGGGTGATCGGCGCCGACGTCGTGGCCGACCGTCTCACCGACCTCGAGAAGGAGCTGAGCGACTACGACGTCACGACCGTGACGGGTGACGTCGCGTCGGCAGAGACGATCGACGCGATCATCGCGGCGGCCGGCGACACGATCGACGGGCTGGCCAACGTGGCGGGCATCATGGACGCCTTCCTCCCGCCGGCCGAGGTCGACGACGCCACCTGGGAGCGGGTGATGAACGTCAACCTGACCGGTCCGATGCGCCTCGCTCGCGCCGTGCTCCCTCGCATGCTGGATGCCGGCAAGGGCGCCATCGTCAACGTCGCATCGGAGGCCGCGCTGAAGGCATCGGCCGCCGGCGTCTCGTACACGGCGTCGAAGCACGGGGTGGTCGGCCTCACGAAGTCGATCGCCTTCTTCTACGGCAAGCAGGGCATCCGTGCGAACGCGGTCGCCCCCGGCGCCGTGATGACGAACATCGAGGCACCGTTCAAGTCGGAGTTCGCGGCCGGTGTCGTCGGGCCGATCATGCAGACGAACATCCCCGGCGCAGCTCAGCCGGAGGA
>JBQCJQ010000003.1:0-14214 GCA_051952615.1 Humibacter sp. | reverse complement strand
TAGCCCGCCACGGAGCACTCTTGTGCCGTGTCGCTGTCTCCAATCAGGGGGCGCGCGCGCCGGACGCCCCGTAATCGTCGGGTTTTATCAAAAGGTTCCTCTTACGGCCGGGTTCATCACCTATGCGGGGCGCGCCCGCGCCTCGGTTCCCACGATCAATGCGCTGACCTCGCAGGGAGCGCGCGTCGTCGTGATCTCCCACCTCGGGCGCCCAGACGGCGCGCCCGATCCGAAGTACAGCCTCGCACCGGTCGCCAAGCGGCTCGGCGAGCTGCTCGACACACAGGTCGCCTTCGCGACCGACACCGTCGGCGACTCGGCCAAGGACACCGTCGCATCCCTTTCCGACGGCGGTGTCGCCGTGCTCGAGAACCTCAGGTTCAATCCGGGGGAGACGAGCAAGGCGGAGGAGGAGCGCACCGCGTTCGCTGCACAGCTCGCCTCGTTCGGCGACGCCTTCGTCTCCGATGGCTTCGGTGTCGTGCACCGCAAACAGGCCAGCGTCTACGAGCTCGCCAAGGCGCTGCCCAGCGCAGCCGGTCTGCTGATCGTCGCCGAGCTCGACGTGCTCGACCGCCTCACCGGCAGCCCGGAGCGGCCGTACACGGTGGTGCTCGGCGGGTCGAAGGTGTCGGACAAGCTGGGCGTGATCGGGCACCTGCTGCCGCGTGTGAACACCCTGCTCATCGGCGGGGGAATGCTGTTCACGTTCCTCAAGGCCCAGGGCTTCGAGGTCGGCTCCAGTCTGCTCGAACAGGACCAGGTGGAGACCGTTCGCGGCTACCTCGAGAAGGCGAAGGAACTCGGCGTCGAGCTGATCCTGCCCACCGATGTCGTCGTCGCGTCGAAGTTCGGCGCGGATGCCGAGCACGAGGTGCGCCCGGTCGGATCGATCGAGGACACCCCGTGGGGTGCATCCGGTCTCGGCCTCGACATCGGGCCGGAGACGGCCGCGAAGTTCGCCGAGATCATCCGCGAGTCCGTGACGGTGTTCTGGAACGGCCCGATGGGCGTGTTCGAGCTCGAGCCGTTCGCGGCAGGCACGAAGCAGGTGGCGCTCGCGCTCACCGAGACACGCGGGCTGAGCGTCGTCGGCGGAGGAGACTCCGCGGCGGCCGTGCGCGCCCTCGGCTTCGACGACGACCAGTTCGGACACATCTCAACGGGCGGCGGAGCGAGCCTGGAGTTCCTCGAAGGCAAGACGCTCCCCGGACTGGAGGTCCTCGGATGGCAGAGCTAGCTCGCACCCCGCTCATCGCGGGCAACTGGAAGATGAACCTCGACCACCTGCAGTCGATCGCGTTCGTGCAGAAGCTGGCGTGGAGCCTGAAGGATGCCAGGCACGACTTCGGCGCGGTGGAGGTGGCGGTCTTCCCGCCGTTCACCGACCTGCGCAGCGTGCAGACGCTGGTGGCCGCCGACAAGCTCCCGCTCGCCTATGGCGCACAGGACGTCAGCGAGCACGCCTCCGGCGCGTTCACGGGCGAGATCGCCGCGTCGTTCCTCTCGCAGCTGGACTGCCGGTACGTGATCATCGGCCACTCCGAGCGGCGCACGCTGCACGGCGAGACCGACGAGACGGTCGCAGCCAAGACCGTCGCGGCATCGGCGGCCGGACTCGTTCCGCTGGTGTGCGTCGGCGAGACCGCCGACGACCTCGAGAAGCACGGTGCGAGCGCGGTTCCGGTGTCGCAGCTCTCCGTCGTGCTCGAGGCGTTGCCGAAGAACGCCGACCTCGTCGTCGCGTACGAGCCGGTCTGGGCTATCGGGTCCGGACAGGCCGCGACGCCGGAGCAGGCCGAGCAGGTCTGCGCCGCACTGCGGGGCGTCATCGCGGAGAAGCTCGGAGACGAGACGGCCAAGCGCACGCGCATCCTGTACGGCGGATCGGTGAAGGCCGACAACATCGCCGGCTTCATGCGTCAGCCGAACGTCGACGGCGCTCTCGTCGGCGGCGCGAGCCTCGACGTCGACGGCTTCTCGAGCATCGTGCGATACCAGAAGCACGTCGGGCTGTAACCACCCTTCGCTCCGATATACTTATCGGGCGGTTCCCACTGGGACCAGGTTCCCGAAAGGCGTCTACTCGTGCAGATTCTCCAGGTCGTCCTCGAGGTGCTGCTCGGCATCACGAGTCTGCTGCTGACCCTCCTCATCCTTCTTCACAAGGGACGTGGAGGCGGTCTCTCCGACATGTTCGGCGGCGGCATGACCTCGAACCTCGGTGCGTCGGGAGTTGCCGAGCGCAACCTGAACCGCATCACGGTCATCCTTGGACTGGTCTGGATCACGTGCATCGTGGTGCTCGGCCTCATCACCAAGTTCAGCTCGTAGCAGCCGGCTTCTCACGGCCGCATTCCCGCGCCATTAGACGAGCGCCCGATCAAGGAGGATTCATGTCTGCAGGAGGCAGTGCGATCAGGGGCTCCCGTGTGGGCTCAGGCCCGATGGGGGAGCAGGATCACGGCTATCACGCCGACCGGATCGCTGTGCACTACTGGGACGCCCTCGGCAACGAGACCGTTCGCTACTTCGCAGCGAACCTCCCCGACGAGGAGATCCCCGACACCATCGACAGCCCGGCCTCGGGTCTGCCCGCCGGACGCGACAGGGAGAACCCGCCCGCGCTGGCCAAGCTCGAGCCGTACAAGACGCACCTCGCCTACGTGAAGGAGCGCCGTTCAGACGAAGAGGCCGAGCAGCTGCTCGAAGACGCCCTCCGTCAGCTTCGCGAGCGCCGCGGCCGCCTCACGCCGACGAACTGAGCTCAGAACAGACGCGAAAAGGGCCGACCCCCAGTGGGTCGGCCCTTTTCGCGTGTCTGGCGTCAGTACTCCGGCGAGAAGAGGCTCTCCGGAACCTCGGCTGCCGCCTCGCGGTCGACGAAGAACACCGTGCGCTTGCGGCCCTTGGCACCGGCAGCCGGCACCTCGGTGTAGCTGGCGCCCGCGAGCGCCAGGCCCAGTGCCGAGGCCTTGTCGACTCCGGACAGCACCATCCAGATGCGTGCGGACGCGTTGATCACCGGACGGGTCAGGCTCAGCCTCTCCGGCGGCGGCTTCGGCGCGTTGCGCACCGCGATGACGGTGCGCTCGGTTTCGCGGATGCCACTGCGCTCCGGGAACAGCGATGCGATGTGGCCGTCGGGGCCGACGCCAAGGAACGTGATGTCGAACCTGGGGTACGGCGTCGTGCCGTCACCGGCAGACGCCAGGTCGGCCGCGTAGGCGTCGGCGGCGGCATCCAGATCGAGCCCGGAGTCGGACGCGGCGAACGGATGCACGTTCCTTTCCGGCACATCGAGGTGATCGAGCAGCGCCGAGCGTGCCCCCTTCTCGTTCCTCTCGTCGGAGTCCGCCTCGACCCAGCGCTCGTCGCCCCACCAGAAGTGCACCTTCGACCAGGCGATGGTGTCACGTGCGGGGGAGGCGGCGATGGCCGCAAGCACCGCGGTGCCGACGGTTCCGCCGGTGAGGCACACATTCGCCGAGCCGAGGTCGTCGATGATGTCGACCATCTTGGTCAGGAATCGCGAGGAGACGGCCGAGACCAGTGCATCCTTGTCCGGGTGCACCAGCACCCGCCGCTCGTTCGTCATCGGGTGCTCGCAGCCTGTTCCTCGGCTTCGAGCAGGGGGAGGCCCTTCGTCAACACCTCGCCGTACAGCTCATCGGGGTCGAGCCTGCGAAGCTCCTCGGCGAGGCAGTCGCGCAGGTTGCGCCGCGGCAGGGCGAGGTCGTGCGTCGGCTGGTTCGGCTGGGTGAGCGTCGCGACGTCCGGCATGTCGCGCACGAGCTCGATCGTGCCGGATGCCCGGCGCAGCTGCACGCCGTGGATGCCGCTCAGCCCACGCTGACGTGCCGTCAGGTCGTGCTGTACGGGCGCATCGAGCTGCAGGCGAAGCCATGCGGCCAGCAGGATGGTCGACGGGGAGTCGGGAGCACCCGACACCTCGACGGACTCGACGGGCTCGTACGGCGGCTGGTCGAGCACCGCGGCGAGCTGCGCACGCCACAGGGTCAGCCGAGTCCAGGCGAAGTCCGTGTCGCCCGGCGCATACGTCTCCGCCAGGTGGATCAGCGCCTCCTGCGGGTCGCCGGCCGACGAGGAGTCGGTGATGCGACAGGTGGCGATGCGGCCGAGCGGCGACGTCGACACGACATCCGGAGCGGTACCCGGCCACCAGACGACGACGGGAGCGTCGGGCAGCAGCAGCGCCGTGACGAGGCCCTCCTCGTCGCTCGCGGTCTCACCGTAGGCACGGAGCACGATGACCTCGCTGGCGCCCGCGTCGCCGCCGACGCGGATCTGCGCGTCGAGCCTGCTCGGGGCGTCAGCCCGTGGGTGATCCGGGTCGGCGGTGGAGACCACGATGACGCGCATCGGGTGCTCACGAGACGCGTCGTTCGCCGCCTCGATGACCTCTTCCTCCTGGCCGAGCCTGGTGGCGATGATCAGCGTGAGCACGCGGCCGAGGGCGACGGCGCCGCCCTCTTCGCGGATCTTGATCAGCGTCTTCGAGACGCTGCTTGTCGTGGTGTCGGGCAGATCGACGATCATGGGCGTCTCCAGGTGCGTCCGTCGCGGGCGAGAAGTTCATCTGCTGAGGCCGGTCCCCAGGTTCCCGGGCGGTACTGCTCCGGTGCGCCGTGCGTCGACCAGTACTCCTCGATCGGGTCGAGGATCTTCCACGAGAGCTCGACCTCCTCGTGGCGTGGGAAGAGCGGCGGGTCGCCGAGCAGCACATCGAGGATGAGCCGCTCGTACGCCTCAGGGCTGGCCTCGGTGAAGGCGTGCCCGTAGCCGAAGTCCATGCTCACGTCTCGCACCTGCATGCCAGCGCCGGGCACCTTCGACCCGAACCGGATCGTCACGCCTTCGTCGGGCTGCACGCGGATGACCAGCGCGTTCTGGCCGAGCGCGGAGGTCTGGCTCTCCGCGAACAGCTGCTGCGGAGCGCGCTTGAAGACGACGGCGATCTCGGTCACCCTGCGTCCGAGGCGCTTGCCTGCTCGCAGGTAGAACGGCACGCCAGCCCAGCGACGGGTGCCGATGTCCAGCTTGATCGCAGCGAACGTCTCGGTGGTCGACTCGGGGTTCATCCCGTCTTCGTCGAGGAATCCGACGACCTTCTCGCCACCCTGCCAGCCGCTCGAGTACTGGCCGCGGGCCGTGGCGGTCGACAGGTCCTTGGGCAGGCGAACCGCCTTCAGGACCTTCTCCTTCTCCGCACGGAGGTCGGCGGCGTCGAACGACACCGGCTCCTCCATGGCCGTCAGGGCGAGCAGCTGAAGCAGGTGGTTCTGGATGACGTCGCGCGCAGCACCGATGCCGTCGTAGTATCCGGCGCGGCCACCGACGCCGATGTCCTCTGCCATCGTGATCTGCACGTGGTCGACGTAGTTGGCGTTCCAGATCGGCTCGTACAGCTCGTTGGCGAAGCGCAGAGCAAGGATGTTCTGCACCGTCTCCTTGCCGAGGTAGTGGTCGATGCGGAACACCGAGTCGGGCGGGAACACCGACTCGACGACCTTGTTCAGTTCGCGGGCGGTCTTCAGGTCGCTGCCGAACGGCTTCTCGATGACGACGCGGCGCCATCCGTTCGACTGCTCGGCCAGCCCCGAGCGTCGCAACTGCTCTGTGACCAGCGGGAAGGCCTTCGGCGGGATCGACAGGTAGAACGCGTGGTTGCCCATCGTTCCCCTGTTGCGGTCGAGGTCGTCGACGGTCTTCTTGAGCCGCTCGAACGCCTGGTCGTCGTCGAACTCGCCGGAGACGAAGCGGATGCCCTGAGCGAGCTGCCGCCACACCTCGTCGCGGAACTCCGTGCGGGAGTACTGCTTGACGGCGTCGTAGACGACCTTCTCGAAGTCTTCGTCCTCCCAGTCGCGCCTGGCGAAGCCGACGAGCGCGAATCCCGGGGGCAGAAGACCGCGGTTGGCGAGGTCGTAGACGGCAGGCATCAGCTTCTTGCGCGACAGGTCACCCGTCACGCCGAAGATGATGAGGCTGCTCGGCCCAGCGATGCGGTTGAGTCGGCGGTCGGTCGGGACCCTGAGCGGATTGGAGTCCGCTGTGATGTCCACCGGTGGCATGGATCTCCTCGTGTCGGTTCAGGCGTCCACGTCGCCGAACAGCGTCTCGATGTTCGAGACGGGGTCCGTCAGCGTGATGGTGAGAACGGGACGGCCGTGCTCGGCGAGCACGGCGGCGTCCCCTGCGGCCTGGGCGCTGATGAGCTGCCCGAAGGTGAAGGGACGGTCGGGCACCTGCAGGTCGTCCGTTTCCTGCGTCAGGATCTGCAGGAAGACGCCGACGGCAGGGCCGCCCTTGTGGAACTGGCCCGTCGAGTGCAGGAAGCGCGGCCCCCAGCCGAAGGTGACCGGTCGCTTGGCGCGCGCGGCGAGCAGGTCGCGGATGCCGGCAAGCTGCGGCAGCGCGACGCGGTTGGCGTAGGCCTGCACCGCGACGTAGCCGTCGTCGGGCAGCGTGGCGAGCAGCGCGCCGATCGCGGCATCCACCGTTGCGGCGTCGCCGAGCAGGGCCGCGTCGCCGCGCACCTCGATGCCGGCGTCGACGAAGGCGGGCTCGGTCGGCTCGGGTCGTGCGTCGAGCAGACCGCGGGCCGCCTTCTTGGCGGACTCCACGTCTGGCTGGTCGAACGGGTTGATGCCGAGCAGCCTGCCGGCGACGGCGACCGCGTACTCCCAGACGAGGAACATGGCGCCGACGGTGCCGGAGACGAGGATCTCGCCGTGGTGCCGATCGGCAGGGAACAGGTGGTGGGCCGTCGCGTTGTCGACGATGCGCACGATCTGCAGGTCGGGCAGCTTCTCACCGAGTTCGGGGGAGACCACGTCGAGCACGACGGGGAGCAGGCCCTTGCCGAGCTTTCCCGTCGACTCGGCGATGAGCTGCTCGGCCCAGTCGGCGAACCCGACGATGTGCGTGCCGTCGGAGATGATGCCCAGCTTGTCGCGAAGGGGCGACGAGCCGGCGATCGCCGCGGCCAGGATCAGGCCAGGGTTCGTCGGGTCGTCGATCGCGAGCTCGAGCGAGATCGTCTCGGCCTCTTCGAGCATCTCCTCGATGTCGACGCCGGCAAGGCCGGACGGAACGAGACCGAATGCGGTCAGCGCCGAGTATCGGCCGCCGACGGTCGGGTCGGCGTTGAACACCTCGTACCCGGCCTCACGGGCCGAGACATCGAGAGGCGATCCGGGATCCGTCACCACGACGATGCGTGCCGCCGGGTCGATGCCCGCATCCCTGAACGCCTTCTCGTAGGTGCGACGGTGACTGTCGGTCTCCACGGTCGAGCCGGACTTCGACGACACGATCAGAACACTCGTCGCGAGACGGTCGTTCACCGCGTCGAGAACCTGACCGGGGTCGGTGGTGTCGAGGATGGTGAGCTCGACGCCTGCTGTGTTGGTGATGACCTCCGGCGCGAGCGACGATCCTCCCATGCCTGCGAGCACGAAGTGGTTCACGCCCGCTGCGAGGAACTTCTCCCGCAGCTGGAGGATGCGCGGCACGAGCGGCCGCGAGATGGCGACGGCCTCGGTCCAGCCGAGGCGGTCTCCCGCCTCGGCCTCCGCGTCAGGACCCCAGAGAGCGGGGTCCTGCGCGGTGATGCCCGAAGCCACCAGATCCTTGACGAGCGTCGGCACGTTCTGCTTGACCGCAGCCTCCGCGCCGCCGCTGACGTGGATCTTGAAGCTCACTTCACGCTCGCCTTCGCCCCGGCCTGCTCCAGTGCTTCGGTCACGGTGTCGAGCAGCTCGTTCCACGAGACGATGAACTTCTCGACGCCCTCGTCTTCGAGCGTCTGGGTCACGTCGTCGTAGGAGATGCCGAGGGCTGCGATCTTGTTCAGCACCTCGTTCGACTCGTCGTAGGTTCCGGCGATCGAGTCGCCGTCGACCTCGCCGTGGTCGAACGTCGCCTCGAGGGTCTTCTCGGGCATCGTGTTGACCTCGTCTGCGGCGACGAGCGTGGTGACGTACAGCGTGTCGGGGTATGCCGGGTCCTTGACGCCGGTGGATGCCCACAGCGGACGCTGCTTGTTCGCTCCGGCCGCCAGCAGCACCTTGGCGCGCTCGGAGTCGAACGCCTCCTCGAACACCTGGTAGGCGAGACGAGCGTTGGCAACAGCCGCCTTGCCCTTGAGCGCGTCGGCCTCTGGCGTGCCGATCGCCGACAGGCGCTTGTCGACCTCGGAGTCCACGCGGGAGACGAAGAACGACGCGACCGAGCGGATGGTCGACAGGTCGATGCCCGCAGCCTTCGCTGTCTCGAGGCCGGTCAGGTAGGCGTTGATCACCTGGCGGTAGCGCTCGAGGCTGAAGATGAGCGTGACGTTGACGCTGATGCCGGCGCCGGTCGCCTCTGCGATCGCCTCGAGGCCCTCCTCGGTTGCGGGGATCTTGATCATCGCGTTCGGCTTGTCGACCTTCGCCCAGAGCTGCTTCGCCTGTGCGATGGTGCCGGCCGCGTCGTGTGCGAGACCGGGCTCCACCTCGATCGACACACGGCCGTCCTTGTGGCCGGACGCCTCGTAGACGGGGGCGAACACGTCGGCCGCGTTGCGCACGTCGGTCGTGGTGATCTCGAAGACGGCCTCGTGCACGTCCTTGCCGGCGGCGGCCAGCTCACGGACCTGCTCGTCGTACGCCTCGCCCGTGGAGAGGGCGTTGGCGAAGATCGTCGGGTTGGTGGTGACGCCGACGACGTTGCGCGTGTCGATCAGGTTCTGCAGGCTGCCCGAGTTGATGCGCTCGCGCGACAGGTCGTCGAGCCAGATGCTCACGCCCGCGGATGCGAGCCGTGCGGTGGGGGATTCGGTCATTGCTCTCGCCTCTTCTTTTCTTCTGCTTCGTTCCGTTGCCCGGTGCGACTACTGCGCGGCGAGCGATTCCTTGGCGGCGGAGACGACGGCGTCCGTCGTCATGCCGAACTTCTCGAACAGCGTCTTGTAGTCGGCGGAGGCGCCGAAGTGCTCGATGGACACGCTGCGACCCTTGTCGCCCACGTACGGGCGCCATCCGAGCGCCCTGCCCGCCTCGACGGAGACGCGCGCGGTGACGGATGCCGGAAGCACCGACTCCTTGTACTCGTCGCTCTGCTCCTCGAACCACTCGAGGCTCGGCGCGGAGACCACCCGGGCGTTCACGCCGTCGGCCTTGAGCGCCTCGCGGGCGTTCACCGCCAGCTGCACCTCGGAGCCGGTCGCGATGATGATCACGTCGGGCGTGCCGTTCGGAGCCTCTGCGAGCACGTAGGCGCCCTTTGCGACGTTCTTCGCCGAGGCGAAGGTGTCACCCGATGCCTCGCCGTCGCCGCGCTCGAACACCGGGATGTTCTGACGCGTCAGGGCGATGCCCGCAGGGCCGCCACGACGCTTCAGCAGCTCGAGCCAGGCGTATGCGACCTCGTTGGCGTCACCGGGGCGCACCACGTTGAAGTTCGGGATGAGCCGCAGCGCCGTCAGCTGCTCGATGGGCTGGTGCGTCGGTCCGTCCTCGCCGAGAGCGACGGAGTCGTGCGTCCAGACGAAGATCGAGGGCACGTTCATCAGCGCAGCGAGACGGAGCGCGGGGCGCTGGTAGTCGCTGAAGATGAGGAAGGTCCCGCCGAACGGACGGGTCGGTCCGTGCAGCACGATGCCGTTCAAAATGGCGGCCATGGCGTGCTCGCGGATGCCGAAGTGCAGCACACGTCCGTAGGGGTTGCCCGACCACTCGTGCGTCGAGCGCTCGGACGGAACGAACGACGCCGCGGAGGTGATCGTCGTGTTGTTCGACTCGGCGAGGTCGGCAGAGCCGCCCCACAGTTCGGGGATCACAGGGGCAATGGCGTTCAGCACCTTGCCGCCTGCTGCGCGAGTCGAGACATCCTTGCCTGCCTCGAAGACGGGGAGAGCGTCTTCGACGCCCTCGGGCAACTCGCCGGTGAGCAGTCGGTCGAGCAGAGCCTTGCGCTCCGGGTTGGCCTCGGCCCACGCCTCGAAGCCGACCTGCCACTCGGCGCGCTCCTCTGCGCCGCGCTCGATCGCCTTGCGGGTGTGCTCGATGACCTCGTCGGCGACCTCGAAGGTCTGCTCCGGGTCGAAGCCGAGCACCTCCTTGACGGCGCGAAGCTCGTCGGCGCCGAGCGCCGAGCCGTGGATCTTGCCCGTGTTCTGCTTCTTCGGGCTGGGCCATCCGATGATCGTCTTGAGGATGATCATCGACGGCTTGTCGGTGACGGCCTTGGCCGCCTCGATCGCCTCGAAGAGCTCCTGCACGTCTTCGACGTACTGGCCCGTCTTCTTCCAGTCGACGACCTGCACGTGCCAGTGGTAGGCCTCGTAGCGCGCCTTCACGTCTTCGGTGAAGGCGATGTTGGTGTCGTCCTCGATGGAGATCTGGTTGCTGTCGTAGATGACGACGAGGTTGCCGAGCTCCTGGTGCCCGGCGAGCGACGACGCCTCCGAGGTGATGCCCTCTTCCAGGTCGCCGTCGCTGGCGATCACGTAGACGAAGTGGTCGAACGGGCTCGTGCCCGGCGCCGCGTCGGGGTCGAGGAGGCCGCGCTCGAAGCGGCTCGCGTAGGCGAAGCCGACGGCGGAGGAGAGTCCCTGGCCGAGCGGTCCGGTGGTGATCTCGACGCCGTCGGTGTGGCGGTACTCGGGGTGGCCCGGCGTCAGCGAACCCCAGGTGCGGAGCGCCTTGAGGTCGTCGAGCTCGAGGCCGTAGCCGCCGAGGTAGAGCTGAACGTACTGCGTCAGCGAGCTGTGGCCCGCCGACAGCACGAACCGGTCGCGGCCGAGCCAGTGCTGATCCTTCGGGTCGCGGCGCATCACGCGCTGGAACAGGAGGTAGGCGGCAGGAGCCAGGCTCATCGCTGTGCCGGGATGCCCGTTGCCCACCTTCTCCACGGCATCCGCCGCGAGAACTCGCGCGGTGTCGACGGCCTTGTTGTCAATGGGATCCCACTGCAGTGCTGCCACTTGAGACTGACCCTTCTTGAGTGCTTCGATTCGGTTCACGGGACCCGGCGAACGGACCCGCACCGCTTGAGAGGTAGTGCGCGCGCCCCTGACGTCGTCGGCACCCATGCACCTCACCCGACGTCTCCGACAGAGCCGGAGGCAGGGCAGTGCATCGATGGGCGAGCACTGCCAAGTATAGGGAGATTGTCAGATTCGAGGGTCGCGGGGCCGTCGTTCGCTGTGCGGAGTCCACAATCGGCGCGACATCCCACCCTCGATGCATGACCTAGACTCGAATGCGGGTTGTCACGTGATTGAGGAGCGATGGGCGTAGCGATTGAGAGCCGGGTCTCCCCGGCGAGGATCGGGTTCCGGCGAAAGTTCGCCGCATACGTCGCCCTCACGAAGCCCAGGGTCATGGAGCTCCTGCTCGTCACGACCATCCCGGTGATGTTCCTGGCGCAGGGCGGTGTGCCGAACCTCTGGCTGATCGCGGCGACCGTCATCGGCGGTGCGATGAGCGCCGGCTCTGCGGCGGCGTTCAACTGCTACATCGACCGCGACATCGACAAGGTGATGGCGCGCACGAAGAACCGTCCGCTGGTCACCGGTGAGCTCACTCCTCGTGAGGCCTACGTCTTCTCGTGGACACTGGCCGTCGCCTCGACGGTGTGGCTCTACCTGACGACCAACTGGCTGGCAGCTCTGCTGTCGGTGGGGGCCATCCTCTTCTACGTCTTCGTCTACACGCTGTGGCTGAAGCGCCGCACGCAGCAGAACATCATCTGGGGCGGAATCGCCGGATGCTTCCCCGTGCTGATCGGGTGGGCGGCTGTCACCGGGTCGCTCGACTGGACGCCGTTCATCCTGTTCGGCGTCGTGTTCCTGTGGACTCCGCCGCACTACTGGCCGCTGTCGATGAAGTACCGCGACGACTACAAGTCGGTCGGCGTTCCGATGCTGGGCGTGACGCGGGGCCGTGCTGCCGTCGGTCTGCAGGTCATCCTCTACGCGTGGGCGACGGTGGCGTGCTCGCTGCTGCTCATCCCCGTCGCGCACATGGGGCTCGTGTACACGCTCACCGCGCTGGTCGCCGGCATCTGGTTCATCTACGAGACGCACCGGCTGTACTCGTTGGCTATCCGTCACGAGAACCCGTCGCCGATGCGTGTCTTCCACGGCTCGATCACCTATCTGTCGGTGTTGTTCCTCGCGATCGCCATCGACCCGCTCCTCCCGTTCTGACCGATGAGCGAAGATCGCGAGACGCTCCACGAGGCGGCGACCTCGACGGCGCCGAACATCACCACCCGTCCTGCCGAACACGGTGCGCCGGGCGGGGACCGGCGCAGCAGACGAATACAGACCCCGCTCGGCTGGCTGGCCGCTCGTTACACCCTCTCGCCGCGTTCCCTGCGCTGGGCGACGACGGCGTCGCTCATCGTGAGCGTCCTGATCGTGCTCGGCGGCGGCATCGTGCGCGTGACGGGCTCCGGACTCGGATGCCCCACCTGGCCGACCTGCGATGCGAGCTCCCTCGCGCCGACACCCGCCCTCGGGGTTCACGCGGTCATCGAGTTCTCGAACCGCATGCTCACGACGGTGCTGTGCCTGGCGGTCGCGTGGGTGATCATCGCCGCGCGCCTTCAGAAGCCGCGTGTTCGCAGCATCACGCGGCTTGCCTGGTCGCAGTTCTGGCTCGTCGTCGCCAACGCGATCGCGGGTGGCATCAGCGTGTGGACCGGACTCAACCCGTACGTCGTTGCCTTCCACTTCCTGATGGCGATGGCGCTGCTCACCACCTCGACGCTCACCTGGCACCGTGTGCACGAGAAGGCGGTCACCGCCGAATCCCTCGCACGCATCACCACGCCGGCCAGGGCCCTGAGCTGGACCCTCGCATCGCTCACCGCCGTCCTCATCGTGGCGGGCACGCTGGTCTCCGGATCGGGACCGCACTCGGGCGATTCGGCAGACGTGCCGCGCATGGGATTCGACTGGATCGACATCACCGTCGTGCACGCGACACTCGGCGTCGCGACCCTCGT
Organism: Humibacter sp.; assembly: GCA_051952615.1. Taxonomy (GTDB): domain Bacteria; phylum Actinomycetota; class Actinomycetes; order Actinomycetales; family Microbacteriaceae; genus Humibacter. The sequence goes on along the minus strand of JBQCJQ010000003.1, from coordinate 1,191 downwards.
CGTCGCGATCGCCCTCGTCGTCGTGCTGTGGCGGTCGCGAGCGACGCTGCCGCTGATGCGGACGCTCGTCTTCCTCGGCGTCGTGCTCGTGCAGGGCATCGTCGGAACCGTGCAGGCGCTCACCGCACTGCCGGAACTGCTCGTGGCCATCCACCTCCTGCTCGCCGCGCTCGTGTGGGTCGGTGTGCTTCGCGTGCTGCTCGACGTGAACCCCGGGCTGTTTCCGAGCGTGCACACCGCGCCGCAAGATGCTGAGTCATCTGCGTCTCCTGCGCCGGCCTCGGCGACCTCGCCGGAGCCCGTCGCCGGCCGCACCAGCTGACTCTCGGGCGCCATCCCTCGACTTGTGGGCGCTTCGTGTCGCAAAACGCGGCGCCCGCGACGACTAGCGACCCCAACTCACCGGTGCGAACATGTCGGCGCATTCCGCCGCGTTTTGGCTCCGTGCGGCGCTGCTGAAAGAGTGGACCCCGATGAGCACCAGCATCGGCACCGCAGCGAGGACTCTCGCGCTCATCCTGATCTGCGCACTCGTCACCGTGCCGCTCTGGCCGACGATCGCTGCCGCGTTCCGGCCCGCATACCCCGGCGCGCCAGGCGGGCCGCTCGCCGGCCTCATCGCGACCTTCCAGAACACGCCTGCGCTCACCTGGCTCGGCAACAGCCTGCTGGTCGCCACCTCGACCACAGTCGTCGCCGTCGCGATCGCCGCTCCCGCCGCCTACGCCATCTCTCGTGCTCGCGGCCGGCTCATCTCCGGCTACTCGGTCGTGCTGTTCGTCGTGCAGTCGCTGCCGGTCATCGTGCTGGTCATCCCGTTGTTCGTGCTGTTCGCGGGCGCCGGACTCGTCGACTCGCTCGGCGGATTGACCCTCATCTACATCGGCCTCGCGATCGCGGTCGCGGTGTGGATGCTCACCGCGTACATCGACACGATCCCGGTCAGGCTCGAGGAGTCGGCGTGGCTCGACGGATGCTCCGTGCTCGGCGGCTTCGTGCGCATCGTGCTGCCTGGCTGCTGGCCGGGGATCATCTCGACGGCCATTTACTGCTTCCTGCTCACCTGGAACGACTACCTCGTCGCCACCGTCTTCATCAAGAGCAACAGCCTCTACACGCTCCCGATCGGCCTGCAGGCGGCACGCACCCCTGGGCTCATCCTCGTGATCGTGTTGCCGCCGTTGTTGCTCT
>JBQCJQ010000002.1:0-5171 GCA_051952615.1 Humibacter sp. | reverse complement strand
CAGGGTGACGGCCCCGACGAGCGTCGCGCCGGGCGCGACCCACGCGGTCTCCGCGACCTCGGGAATCGGGCGGCCGGGCAGAACGATCAGGCGGGCATCGGCGTCGGCGGTCATGCTGCCAGGCTATGCCAGGTGCTACTCGTCCCGGTGGGCACCGTCGGCCGGCACGACCGCGAACAGGTCAGGCTGCGTGTAGCCGTGCTCGGCGAACGCGCCGTCCACCGCGGCCTCCACCTGGGAGATCAGCTCGCGCGGCACGAGGGCGATCGCGGATCCGCCGAAGCCGCCGCCGGTCATCCTGGCGCCGATCGCGCCGTAGTTCTGCGAGATCTCGACGGCCAGGTCGAGCTGGGGTACGGAGACCTCGAAGTCGTCGCGCAGAGACCGGTGCGAGGCATCCAGCAGGTCACCGATCGCCCGCGGACCCTGCTCGCGCAGCGTGCGAACGGTGTCGAGCACACGCTGATTCTCCGTGACGACGTGACGCACGCGTCGGAACGTCTCACCGTCGAGCACCTCGCGCGCCCTCGGCAGGTCGGCGAGCGTGACCTCGCGCAGCGATTCGACGCCCAGCGCCCGAGCCCCCGCCTCGCAGGATGCCCGCCTCGCAGCATACCCGCCGGCGGCGTGCTCGTGCTCCACCTTGGTGTCGATGACGAGCACCTCGAGGCCGGCCTCGTCGAAGCCCAGCGGGATCACGTCGCGCTCCAGGCTCCGGCAGTCGATGAAGATTCCGCAGTCCGCGCGTCCGAGCAGAGAGGCGGACTGGTCCAGGATGCCCGTCGGGGCGCCGACCACCTCGTTCTCAGCGATGTGACCGGCCTTCACCAGGCCGACACGATCGAGGTCCAGCCGCCACACGTCGTTGAGCGCGACGGCGACGGCCGACTCGATGGCCGCCGACGATGACAGGCCCGCCCCGACAGGCACGACGGAGTCCAGGTAGAGGTCGAACCCTGGCACGGCGCTCAGGTCGGCGCCGAGCTGGCCGAGCGCCCAGGCGACGCCGAGCGGGTAGTTCTGCCAGCCGCGCTGACCCCCGGGACCGATCTCGGACAGCGAGGTCTCCACCACGGAGTCCGCGAACGACGACGCCACCCGGATCTGTCGGTCGTCGCGCAGCGCGAGAGCGCCGACCGTGCGACGGTCGATCGCGAACGGAAAGACGAACCCGTCGTTGTAGTCGGTGTGCTCGCCGATGAGGTTCACGCGTCCCGGCGCCGACCAGACGCCCTGCGGCGCACGGGAGAACAGCTCGGTGAAGCGGGCGCGTGCCGCGGCGACGAGGTCGGTCATACGGGTGTCTCCTTGTCTGCGACCGCGATGGCCGCGCGAAGCGACTCCGCCTGCTTCTCGGGAGGCACGTCGCCGATCCATGCTCCCATGGCCGACTCGCTGCCCGCCTGGTACTTGAGCTTGTCCGCTGCCCGACGCGGCGATGTCAGCTGCAGGTGCAGGCGCACGTCGTCACGGTGCTCGTTCACCGGCGCCTGGTGCCAGGCAGCGATGTACGGGGTGGGGGTGTCGTAGAGCCTGTCCACTCCGCGCAGAAGCCGCAGGTAGAGGGTGGCGAGCTCCGTGCGCTCCGCCTCGCTCGTCTCGGCGAAGTCGGCGACCTGCCTGTGAGGCATGAGCTGCACCTCGATGGGCCAGCGTGCGGCGAAGGGCACGAAGGCGCTCCAGTGCTCGCCCGTCAGCACCATCCGCTCGCCCTTCGACTCGAAGCTCAGGATGTCGTCGAACAGCGTCGACCCGTATGCGTCGATCGAGGCGAGCAGTCGCTGGGTGCGAGGGGTGATGTAGGGGTAGGCGTAGATCTGACCGTGCGGATGACCGAGCGTGACGCCGATCGCCTCGCCTCGGTTCTCGAACGGGAACACCTGCTGGATGCCGGGCATGGCCGACAGCGCTGCGGTGCGGTCCGCCCACGCTTCGATCACGGTGCGGGCCCTCGAGGCGCTGATGCTGCCGAACGACCCCGTACGCTCCGGGCTGAAGCAGACGACCTCGCAGCGGCCGATCGCGGTGCGCACCCTGCCGATGCCCACCTCGGCGAGATCGGCGAGTCCGTGCGGGGCATCCGACGACTCCAGCAGTGGGCCGAACGAGGGGGACCGGTTCTCGAAGACCGCCACGTCGTAGTTGCTGGGGATCTCCGACGGGTTGCCCGGTGCCTGTGGTGCGAGCGGGTCGAGCTCGGCGGGCGGCAGCATCACGCGGTTCTGACGCGCGGCGGCGATGGAGATCCAGTCGCCGGTGAGCGGGTCCTGCCGCATGCCCGCGGTCGCCGGCCGCGGGGCGAGCTCGCGCAGATCGGGCGCCCGGTCCGGTGGCAACGTCGAGTCGGCGTCGTCGAAGTAGAAGAGGTCACGGCCGTCGGCGAGGGTGTACTCGCGCTTGGTGATCGAACTCACGAAGACACGATAGCTTACGGATTGACAATGAAACAAAAGCAAACGTAAGTTCAGGGTGTGGTCGACGTTCCGGACTCCGTACCCGGCTCCGTTCCCGACGCAGGAGCTCCCGCGACGATCAGGCGGCAGCGCATGCTGACCCTGATCGGCGAGCGGGGCTTCGTGCGGGTCGGTGAGCTGAGCGAGACGTTCGGGGTCTCAGAGGTGACCGTGCGCGGCGACCTCTCCGTGCTCGAGAACCTCCAGAGCGTTCGGCGCGTGCACGGGGGAGCGATGCCGCGGGTGACCGGTCCGCTGCACGAGCTCTCGTTCGAGGAATCGCTCGAGAGCCTCGCGGAGGAGAAGCAGGCGATCGCGCGACGGGCGGCACAGCTCGTCGAGCCGGGCATGAGCGTGATCGTCGATGTCGGCAGCACCTGCATGGCGGTCGCGCGCGAGCTCGTGCGGCGGGACGACCTGCACGATGTCACCGTGATCACGAACGGCCTGACCACGGCTCTGGAGCTCGAGAACGCCGTCCCGCGCGTGCAGGTGATCGTCACCGGCGGAACGCTCCGTCCGCTGCAGCACTCGCTCGTCGCGCCCTTGGCCTCGGCCATGTTCGAGCACGTGCACGCCGACCTCGCCTTCATCGGATGCAACGGTGTGGATGTCGCAGGAGGCGTCACCAACATCAACCTCCCTGAGGCCGAGCTGAAGCGGGAGATGGTGCGTGCGTCGTCCCGCGCGGTCGTCGTCGCCGACGGGTCGAAGGCTGGCCGGGTGCACCTCGGTCGCGTCGGCGACCTCTGCGACTTCGAGGCCGTCTACCTCGGTGGTTCGGCTCCGGACGACGTCGTCGCACAGCTCGGAGCGGCGGGCGAAGCGGAGATCGTGCGAGTGGAATCCGACGCGCCGTGAACCCGTGCCGGATGCGCCCCGAAACCCTACGCTGGGTACCATGCGCGCACCCACCGGAGACCAGTACGAGCTGAGCTGCGACACACCGGATGGCAGGGCGCGAGCGGTGATCACCCAGGTCGCGGCGGGCATCCGCACATATACCGTCGACGGCATCGACCTCACGGAACCGTTCGACGAGGCGTCGACGCCGCCGTCCGGATGCGGCATCGTGCTCGTGCCATGGCCCAACCGGGTCAAGGACGCCACCTGGTGGACGCGCGACGCCTCGGGCTCGGTCACTCAGCAGAAGCTGGCCGTCACGGAGCCGGCGCGTGGCAACGCCATCCACGGACTGCTCCGCTACTCGCCCTACCTTCCGACGCTGCGCACCCGCGACTCCGTGACCCTGGCCGCGACGGTGTTCCCGCAGCTCGGCTATCCGTTCCTGCTCGACACGACGGTGCGGTACGCGCTGAGCGACGAGGGTCTCAGGGTGACGCACACGATCCGCAACGTCGGAGAAGGCGATGCGCCTGTCGCGGTGGGCGCGCACCCCTACCTCAAGATCGGCGACGTGCAGACCGCCCGCCTCGTTCTGCGCGTGGACGCCACGACGCACTTCGAGGTCGACCAGCAGATGAATGTGCTGGATGAGCGCCCCGTGCACGGAACCGAGTACGACCTTCGCGCAGGCATACGGGTCGGCAACCTGACGCTCGACGACGGCTTCGGCGGGGTGCTGCACAGCGGCGGAAGGGCGCAGCACTCGCTCACCGCGCCAGACGGACGCTCGGTCACGCTGTGGACGGACGACGCGTTCGGCTTCGTGCAGGTGTTCACGCACCGCTCGTTCGCCACGCTCGCACCCGGTGAGGTCGCCGTGGCGGTCGAGCCGATGACGGCACCCGCCAATGCACTGAACAGCGGGCAAGGCCTGCGCTGGCTGTCACCCGGAGAGACGTTCACCGCCACCTGGGGCATCACGCCGAACCTGGCCCGCGTTGGCGAGCGCTGAGCCTGCGCACGGCAGGCAGAGAGGAATCCGGATGACCACCATGCACGCCGTCGCGCTGACACGAGGCCTCCCGATCGACGACGAGCAGAGCCTGATCGATGTCGAGCTGCCGGTGCCCGAGCCCGGGCCGCACGACGTGCTGGTCGAGGTGCGCGCGGCATCCGTGAATCCGGTTGATGTGAAGCAGCGCGCGGGCAGTGCGGTTCTGGATGCACCGCGCGTGCTCGGCTTCGACGGGGCTGGTGTCGTTCGCTCGGTCGGCTCCGACGTGACGCTGTTCGCGCCTGGCGACGAGGTGTGGTGGGCGGGACAGCTCGACCGGCAGGGTTCGGACGCCGACCTTCAGCTGGTCGACGAGCGCATCGTGGGCAGAAAACCGAGCTCGCTGGGCTTCGCCGAGGCTGCAGCGCTGCCGCTCACGACGATCACCGCCTGGGAGTCGTTGTTCGACAAGCTCGGCCTGAGCGCAACGGACGAGGGAACGCTGCTCGTCGTTGGCGCGACGGGAGGTGTCGGGTCCATCCTGCTCCAGCTCGTGCGCGAACTGTTGCCGTCGGTGCGCACCATCGCCACAGCCTCGGATGCCGAGAACGAGGCGTGGGTGCGACGCCACGGCGCGGACGACGTGGTCGACCATCACGCCGACTTGGTCGCGCAGGTGAAGCGCATCGCCCCGGAAGGCGTCGACTGGATCTTCTCCGCACACAGCGGCGGGCGCGCGGCGGACTTCGCCGCGATGCTGCGGCCGTTCGGCGGGGTCGTCGCCATCGACTCCGGCAAGGATGTCGACCTCGACGCACTCAAGCCGAAGAGCCTCAGCTGGCACTGGGAGTACATGTTCGCCCGTCCCGTGCAGCGCG
>JBQCJQ010000001.1:0-17365 GCA_051952615.1 Humibacter sp. | reverse complement strand
CCGCGCAGCACTCCCCACGCGATCAGCCCGATCGTGGCGAGCAGCGACAGGATGCCGAACCAGAGCGACCCGATCTGCAGGATGATCGGGATGCTGAACGCCGTGAGGATGCCGCCGCCGAGGAACGGCTCGTAGATGAGCTGCTTGTACCCGTAGCCGCGGGCCGTCGTGGTGACCTGATCGGGGTCGGCCATGTCGGCGAGCACGAAGCCCGTCGCAACGTTGCCCTGCGATTGCCCGTAGTCCGCGATGGAGTGCTCGAACCAGTTCTTCCTGTGGATGAGCGGCCCGAGCCACAGCATGCCGAGCACGCTCCACGCGAACGCGATCACCGTGAGGATGACCAGGGCGGGGATGTTCGACCCGAGCGCCGCGAGCGACATGGTCCCGATGGCGGCGGCGATCAGGATGTCGAGCGCGAGGCCCGTGATGTCGTTGACCGTGCGCCGCTCGACCCAGTGCTCCTTCTTCGTCACCGTGAGCACGAGCTGCACGAGGAACCCGCCGATCACCGTGAACGGGAAGAGCGGGAAGCGGTCGAAGATGTCAGAGCCGAAGGAGTTGGTGATCCAGCGCAGAAGCTCGAGGATGACGATCGCGATCGCGATGGAGACCGAGATCGCGCCGAAGCTGCGGCTGATCGACCCGATGCCGATGTCGCCGGCCTGATCGCCGGCGTTGGGGGGCACGTCCTGCAGCTTTCCGGCACCTTCGCCGTGCGTCGGCCGCTGGCGGGCGACCGAGATGCGGGGGTTGCGCACCGCGTAGTTCACCAGGATGGACCCGCCAACGACACCGGTGATCATGCTGATGGTCGCAAGTCCCAGCCCGACGTCGATCATCTCCGGAGCACCGGCCTCTGTGAGGAGGCCGCCCATGCCGGCGATGGTGCCGTGACCGCCCGCGAAGGAGAGCTCGAGGATCGACCCTGCGGCATCGGGCAGGCCGAAGAACGGGGTCAGGATGAACACCACGGCGAAAGCTCCGAGCGCGAACTGTCCGAACGAGAACACCGAGCCCAGGATCACGTGCGGCGCCGCGTCGGTCCAGATCTGCTTCACCGACGGCAGCTTCTTGCCGATCATGATGCCGGCGAACACCACGTTGATCATCAGACCGGGTAGCCGTGCCATGATCCCCGTGACCTGCACGGGGATCGGGCTCCAACCGCTGAGGCCGAGCACCTGCGGCCCCAGCAGCAGGATGAGGAATCCCGCGATCACGCTGGCCGGCAGGTAGAGCCTGGCGAGGATCGGCACGTAGCGGCGGATGACCGCAGCGAGGATCAGCGCGATGCCGAGGAAGACCAGCGAGAGCCCGACCCATTGGGCATCCGTGTACTCACCGAACATGGGCTCATCCTTCTCCTCGAATCGCCGACGCGCGAGGATGCGACGGCGCGGCGCCCACCAGGTCGTGCACCTAATGCATTTAGGGAATTGCTTAACTCATGTAGGCTGATGGGATGCCACGCACTCCCCTCACCACGGCCGCGGTCGTGGACGCCGCGTCGGCTCTCGCCGACGAAGTCGGTTTCGACGCCGTCACGCTCGCCGCTGTCGCGCGTCGGGTCGGCGTGCAGACCCCGAGCCTCTACTCGCACGTACGGGACCTGGCTGCACTGCGGGACGGAATCGTCGAGTCGACGCTCGGCGAGCTCAACACCCGCATCGCCCTCGCCATCGCCGGGCGATCGGGACACGATGCTCTCCGGGGCTTCGCGGCCGCGCATCGCGCGCTCGCCCACGACGCACCTGGCAGGTGGGAGTCGCTGCAACGGCCCGCCGGCGCCGGCGCGGTCGGTTCCACCGCCGCACGCGAGATCGTCACTCTGACGAATGCGGTACTTCGGGGTTACGAGCTACCGGAGACCGAGCGAGTGCACGCGACCAGGGTTATCGGCGCGACCATCAACGGCTACCTGACGCTCGAACGGTTGGGCAGCTTCGCGCACAGCTCTCCGTCTCCCGAGTCCTCGTGGGAGCGCGCCATCGACGCCCTCGACGCGCTGTTGCGCAACTGGCCGCTCCCAGCGGCCGGCACGGCAGGCCCTGCCACCGGCGACACGACGAACGCCCACAACAGGAAGCTCCCATGATGATCACGACCCCCATCTCGTCCGAACTGCTCCACGGACACGAGGAGACGGAGGTGACCGAACGAGGGGTGCGGCCTCACCGGCTACCCGCCTGGGTACGCACGCAATTCCCCGACCCGCAGTTGCTGATGATGGACACTCAGCCATCGGGCGTGCGGCTCGCGTTCCTCACCGAGGCCCGCGTCATCGAGGTGGACCTTCATCCGACGCGCCTCGCTTACCGCGGGGCCGACCGCATGCGGGGAAGCGTCGATCTGCTCGTCGACCACGTTCCCGTCGCCAGCGATCTTCTCGATGGCGGAGACACCATCGAGGTCGACCTGCAGACCGGTCAGACGGCTTTCCACCAGGGGCATCCGCACACGACCCGCTTCGCCGGGCTGCCGGCAGGCGAGAAGCTGATCGAGCTCTGGCTCCCCCACAACGAATCGGTCGAGCTGATCGAGCTTCGCACCGACTCACCTGTCTCGGCGGCCCCGTCGAGCGCTCCGCTCTGGGTCCACCACGGCAGCTCCATCAGCCACGGCTCGAATGCGGCGACCCCGTCGCAGATCTGGCCTGCCGTCGCCGGTCGCCTCGGCGAGGTCTCGCTGCGCAACCTCGGGTTCGGCGGCAGCGCGCTCGTCGACCCCTTCAGGGCTCGTGTCATCCGCGACTCTCCCGCTGATCTCATCAGCCTCAAGCTCGGCATCAACGTCGTCAATCTCGACGCGATGCGGCTGCGAGCCTTCGTGCCCGCCGTCCACGGGTTCATCGCTACCGTTCGCGATGGGCATCCGACCACGCCCATCGTTCTCGTCTCGCCGATCTTCTGCGGCATCCACGAGGACACCCCCGGTCCTGGCGCCTTCGACCCCGCCACCCTCGGCACCGATCACGTCACCTTCACCGCATCAGGGCAGACGGGTGACCTTGCGAACGGCCGGCTGACGCTCCGGGTCATCCGTGACGCACTGGCATCCCTCGTCGAGCACCGCGCCGACCCGAACCTGCACTATCTCGACGGGCTGTCGCTCTACGGCCCGGAGGACGCCGTCGCCCACCCGCTGCCCGACGCTCTGCATCCCGACACCGAGAGCCACGGGCTGATCGGCCGCCGCTTCGCAGAGCGCGTCTTCGCGGACGAAGGTCCGTTCGGCCGCGCGGTCCGACAGGAGCTCGGCGACCCGGCCTAGGACGGCGGCATCACCCGCGCGCCGTGCACGGGCGCGGAGACGCGTGCTGCACGAAGCTGCGCTGCGCTGAGCGCGATCTGCAGGTCGATCGCCGACTCACGGTCCTCGGCGAGGAACGCGACCGTCGGCCCCGACCCGGACACCAGCCCGGCGAGGGCGCCGCTGCGCTCCCCCAGCTCCAGCACGTCGGCGAGCTCGTCGGAGAGGTGGATGGCGGGCGCCTGCAGGTCGTTCGCGAGGTTCTCGGCCAGCATCGCAGGGTCACCGGCGCGCAGCGCCTGGAGCAGCTCCGTGCTCACGGTCGGATGCTCGACGGCCGGCGCGAGGTCCCCCGCGTGCCGCTTGCGGTGAAGGTCGAGCTCGCGGTACACGGCCGGCGTGGAGAGCTCGCCGCGGGGCAGCACGAGCACCCAGTCGAACCGTCCCTGCGTGAGAACGGGGCTGAGCTCGTCGCCGCGGCCCAGCCCGATCGCCGTTCCCCCGGACAGTGCGAAGGGCACATCGGCTCCGAGCTCGGCCGCGAGCTCGTGCAGCCGCTCTCGGCTGAGGCCGGCATCCCACAGGGCATCGCACGCGACGAGCGTGGCTGCGGCATCCGCCGAGCCTCCCCCCATGCCGCCCGCGATGGGCACGTTCTTCTCGATCTCGATGCGCACCCCGCCCGGCACGCCTGCAGCGTCCGCGACGAGCTGGGCAGCGCGCACGGCGATGTTGCGGTCGTCCGTCGGCAACCCCGAGCAGTCGATGGGTCCGGTGAAGCCCACCGAGATCGTCTCGGCCGGCCAGACCCGCACGTCCTCGTAGAGCGAGACCGCCTGATAGACCGTCGCGACGTCGTGATAGCCGTCGTCGCCGACCGCACCGACGCCGAGGTACAGATTGACCTTGCCAGGGGCACGGGTGTGGATGGGCAGTCCCATGCTCACTGCGGTCATGACTACCAACCTACGGGTTCGGGAAGCGGGTCTCGAATGGGCCCGCGGTCGGTCACGGAGTGTTCTTGAGCCGTGGGGTGTGCCTGCGGCCGGCGAGCGGAAGGCTCAGGATGCTCCGACGCGCGCCATCCGCGATTCCGAGCGCGCCGAACGCGACGATCGGGTATGCGACGAGCGCCACGACGACCGGCGGCCAGGAGTCGAAGAGCGACCCCGCGAGCGTCAGGAGCGCCCAGAGCACGAGCGGGTGGGCGAGGAAGACGCCGAACGATCGGTCGGAGAGGTAGTCGAGGGTGGAATGCGGTGCATCCGCTCGCCTGTCGATCCACCACGCTCCGATCGCCATCAGGGCGACCCCCGCGACGACGGACCACAGGATGACCGCCGGCTGGTACGCCGTCGCGGCACGATACGGCGAGTACCCGACGACGAACACCTGGAAGAAGTACACCCCGAGGGTGAGGATCGCCGCGACGACGGTGGTGATCGCGATGCCGCGCCTGTGCGCTCGCACGAACGCCATCACGGCAGGCACGTGGTCCGCCGCGATTGCGCCGCCGATCACGAACGCCTGGTAGTTGATCACGTTGGTGACGATGTTGAGCCAGTGCAGGGAGCCGGGCGCGTAGGCGTCGAGCGAGCTCGTCGTGAGCTGGCCGGCGAACGCGATCGCGAGCACGAGCCAGTGCCAGCGCCTGCTCCAGACCACGAGCCGGAACAGCAGAGGCGCCAGCAGGTAGATCTGCATCGTCACGAGCAGGAAGTACATGTGGTAGAACGCCGTGCCGGTCAGCACCGCCAACAGGTAGTGCACCACGAAGGCGCCGAGGTCGAACGGATGCCCGACCTGGTCGACGATGCAGTAGATCAGCGACCACACCAAATAGGGAACGCCGACGAGGAGGAACCGCTTCGGCCAGAACGTGCGCATCGGCTGCGGACGGCGCAGATAGCTGAGGGTCAGCACGAACCCCGTGAGAGCGAAGAACACCTCTCTGGTGAAGTGCAGCAGCATCAGGGACGCGATGAGAGGGACATCCCCCCGTGCAGTGTGGCTGACGACGTGAACCGCGATCACGCACGCGAAGGTGAGCACGCGCACGATCTCGAGCTCGTAGAGCTTGCGGCTCTTCTTCTTGGTCGTGCTGCCAACCGCCGGATGAGACGCCGTCACGGAAGCGAAGCCGGCCCGCCTGCCGATTCCGTCGTCACCACATCGCGGCGCGCACGCCGCCTGCTCCGCAGGTACGAGACGCCGAACGGCGCCAGGGAGAGCACGAGGATGACGACCGAGATGACGTCGAGGTTGGAACCCACGAACGGAATCTTACCCAGCAGCAATCCGGCGACGCTGATGACGGTCGCCCAGGCGACGCCCCCGACGATGTTCCAGAGCAGGAAGACGCGGTAGCGCATGGTGGATGCCCCGGCCAGCGGCGGCACGAACGTGCGCACCAGCGGCACGAAGCGGGCGAGCACGATCGCGAAGGGTCCGTACTTGTCGAAGAACGCGTCGGTGCGCACCAGGTACTTCGTCTTCAGAATGCGTGCGTCATCCTTGAACAGCCCACGACCGAACCGCCTGCCGATCAGATAGCCGATCTGGTCGCCGAGGATCGCCGCCCCCGCCGCGACGACGATGAGCAGCGGAACGGGGACCCCTGCCGCGCCGGCCATGATCGCCGCGGCGAAGAGCAGCGTGTCACCCGGCAGGAACGGGAACAGCAGCCCCGTCTCGATGATCACGAAGACCGCGACGATGACGAGCAGCCAGGGCCCGGCCGACTCGAGCCATCCAGCGTATGCGACGCTGGTCGACGACGTGTGGACGGCGGCGGCTGCGGCCGACGGGTGGATGCTGAGCAGCGTCGAGAGCAGGTGCACGGTCGTTCTCCTTGCGAGGGCTGAGCGGTGAAGGGTCGACCTTCAGCCTCACGGCCCTGCTCCAAGAAACGACTGACCTACGAATCCACCGCGAACGCGCGCTGTCTGCGGGGCGCGCCGACGTACATCGTCGCGACGAGGCAGACCATGAGGATCACGAGCGCGAGGGATGTCCATCCCTCGCCGACCCCGAGGCCGCCCTCCGCGGTCGGCTTGCCCAGCCAGTCGGCGATGGACGCACCCAGCGGGCGCGTCACCACGTAGGCGAACCAGAACGCGAACACCGCGTTCCATCTGAGGAACCGGTATCCGAGGGCCGGAATGAGGATGACCACCGCGAACACCACGATCGACGCAAGGTATCCGAGGCCGAGCCCGATCGCAGCGAGGTCGCCGAGCGCGGTACCCATCGCGAACGTGGCGACGACGGCCGCCCAGTAGAACAGCTCGCGGCGCAGCGTGCGGATCTCGTGCACAGACAGGGTGCGCTCGAAACGCCACCAGAGCAGGAACACCGCGGCCAGCACGACCGCGTAGAACAGCGTCGAGACCGCGTACGGCACACCGAGGGCGACGTGCATCACATCGGCCGCCATGGTGCCGAACACGCCGACCATGCCCACCGCCGTCCAGTATGCCCACGGGGTGTAGCGGCGACGCGTGAGCTGAACGATCAGCGCGATGACGAAGAGCCCGAAGCCGCACAGTACGGCGAGCACGGGAGGCATCACGTGGATCGAGAAGTCGGAGACCGCCTCCCCCATGGCCGTTGAGACGCCCTTCGTGATCCAGAACAGCGGCGTGGGATCGGGAACACGCTGCGCTTTCGCGCGCGGTCGGAGGGCGGTGCCGGTCATGGGGCGTGAGTTCTTTCGGGAGTGGGTCAGCGGGTGAACAGCGTGATGACGCTGGTGTGATCGACGAACTGCTGGGTGGCGTGGTACCCCAGCCGCTCGAGCGACGGGATGCCCCAGGTGTCAGTGTGGCCCGAGAGCGAGTACTCGACGACCCAGACACGGTCGACGCCGGCGAATCGGCCGAGTGATGCGGCTTCGTCGACCGTGTAGGTCTTGTCGTACCAGGTCGGGTTCGCCGCGTACGGAGAGCGCAGATCCACGTCGCGCACCGCCGAGAACGCGGCGGGGTCGGTGTCCATCGCGAGCCTGGTGCGTCGCGAAGGACGCTCCCCCTCGTCGAACACGATCCCGTCGCCCTTCTGGGCGTGAGCCTGGATCGTCGCCGCGATCTCGTTCCAATCGGACTGATTCATCGCATAGGGCTCGCGCTGCCCGACCCAGACGGGAACCGCGGTGGCGAGGATGAGCACACCGGGCACGGCCGCCATCCACACACGCCGGGAGATGCGGTCGACCGCGACGGCCATCAGCACGGCCGCCGCAGGTGCTGCGAACGTTCCGTAGCGCGCGGTGAAGCCCGCCAGCACCGGGCTCGTGACGATGAGCAGCCCCATCGGGATGAGCAGCCAGCACAGCGCCAGCACGACGAGGTCGCGCCGTGGGTCGGGCTCGGCCGGCATGACCTCGCCCTGCGCGCGTGCACGGCGACGTCGCAGCGCCTTCAGCACGAGGTCGCCCACCGCGATCGCGATGAGCGCCCACGCGACGATCGCGAACGGCACGGCGGAGAACCACATCTGCACGAGCACCGAGAACGGCGTCACCTCGGTCTGATGCACCAGGTAGGAGATCTGCGAACGCTCCAGGAACGCGAACACGATGAGAGGGATGCTGCAGACGACCGCTGCGGCCGTGCTGACCGCCCACGGCCTCAGCTGCCTGCGCGCAGACGGCGTGACGGCGAGGAAGGCGCCGACGGCGAGAGCCATCAGCCCGTCGTAGAGGAACGAGTAGATGCCGAGAGTGAGAAGGGCACCGTAGGCGACCCACAGGCGCGTCGTCGGCGCGGCGGGCGATCGCCGTGCGCGCAACGCGATCTCGACGGCCACGGCGCAGATCACGGCGGCGATCGCGGCGTCGAAGGCATACGCGCGCGCCTCCTCGCCTGCATAGGTGAGACGCGGGAGGATCGCGGCGATCCCGCCGGCGAACACGGCGAGCCTGAGGGAGCCGAGACGCCCGCTCATCCAGGTGACGGCGGCGGCGGTGACACCGATCGCGAACGCGCTGGGCAGACGAAGGGCGAACGGGCTCGAACCGAACACGTCGACCCAGAAGTGCAATGCCACGTAGTAGAGGCCATGGACGGCATCCACGTGACCGAGCATCATGAAGAGGCTGCCGAGCGGTCGCGTCGCCGACGTCATGCTCGCCGCCTCGTCGCCCCAGAGGGACGGAATCCACGAACCGATGAGTGCGACGACCATCGCGACGGCTCCGACGACGAGCGCGACCGGCCCGAGACGGCGTGGTGCGGCACCCTGCTCGGCGGACGATTGCGCTGCCGGCAGAGTGAGTTCGAGCATGCCCGGAGTCAATGCGAAACTCTCCCAGAACAGGCTAAGCGTTCCCAGCGCCGGCCAAGCAAGAATGTCCGACCGAGCTCATGCGCCAGGCCGTCATGGGGAAGTCGTCTGAATCGTTCCTCAGTCAGTCCTCGCTCCAGTCCCGCTCGTCGAGTGGCCACTCCTCGTTGCGGAGCCGCACCTCATCGCCGAGCAGGGCCAGGCCGAGAAAGGCGAGAGTCGCAAGCGCAACGGTGGCCACCACCGCTGTTCCGACGATCCATTTCACCTTCACGGCACCTCCACGATCCGTGTCTTCGTCCAGCGTTCATGAGCCGTTCCCAGATACGTCCCAGAGCCCGGCTCAGGCGCGCGGGAGGTAGAGCGTGAACGTCGTGCCCGTGCTCGACGTGTCGGTCACCTCGATGCGCCCGCCATAGCGGTCCGCGAGGTCGCGCACCAGGGACAGCCCGATGCCGTAGCCGGTGCGCACGGGCCCGGTCACGGCGTCGTCGCCGTGCGCGAACCGTTCGAAGAGCCTGCCGGGGTCGACGCCGCTGATTCCGGAGCCGTGGTCCTCGACAGCGAGCGTGAACCACTGCCTGTCCCTGCTCGGCGCCACCGTGACCCCGACGATGCCGCCGTCGGGAGAGTGGCCGATCGCGTTGTCGAGGAGCACGACGACGCAACGGCGCAACGAGGTGCGCGGCATCGTCGTTGTCACGTCGGGGTCCACCCTCGCGTCGAGCACGACGCCCCGCGGCTCCGCCAGGATCCGCAGGTCGGTCAGGGTGTCGTCCACGACCTCGGCGACGTGAACGGGGCCCTCCTGCTCCCGTTCGGCCGGCGGAGCGGCCGCGAGGAGAAGGTCGGTGATCACGTCGCCGAGCAGGCGAACGTCGTTCTGCAGCTCTCTGAGGTTGTCACCAGGGTCCTCCCCCGCGTCGATCTCCTGCTTCAGCACCTCGACCCGGGCTGCCACGACCGCGACCGGTGTACGCAGCTCGTGGCTGGCGTCCGCGACGAACGTGCGCTGGATGCGCAACGCCTCGCCGAGCGGCTCGACCGCCCCGCGGGCGATCACCCAGCTCAGGAAGCCGGCGAGCACGATGGCGATCGCGCCGACCCCGATCATGGCGATCAGCAGGTCGTAGGCGTCGACGTAGATCTTCGTCTGACCGGGCTGCGGCTTCTCCAGCAGCTCGCTGGGGCGGGACTGATCGAGGATGAACGCCGCCGTCGCCGCCACGACCAGCACGACGATCGCTGCGGCGGCGATGGTGATTCGTGCTGTGACGACTCGCGACGCGTGGGCGATGGCGGCGGCATCCCCGCCGATGGGCCGCGGGCGACGAGCCATCAGAGCTGCCCGAGGCGGTAGCCCCTGCGACGCACCGTGAGGATGACGTCCTTGTCGGTCTTGCGCCGCAGGTAGTGCACGTAGGTGTCGACGGTGCCCGGCTGGTCCTCGGAGCTGAACACGGCGCGCAAGATCTGCTCCCTGGTGAACGTGCGATCCGGATGGTCGGCGAACAGCCGGAGCAGCGCGTTCTCGCGCGGCGTGAGCAGGATGCGCCCGATATGCGGCGAGTAGATGCAGGCGTCGTCCGGGTAGAAGGTCCAGTCCCCCACCGGCATCCCGACGCCCTGCGGATCGAAGCGCCTGGTCAGCGCACGAAGGCGCGCCGTGAGCTCGTCGTACTCGAACGGCTTGACGAGGTAGTCGTTGGCTCCCGCGTCGAGTCCGTCCACCTTGTCGGCCGTTGTTCCGAGCGCGGTGAGCATCAGGATCGGGGTCACGACCCTCGCGTCGCGCAGCCTGCGCACGATGCTCAGCCCGTCGAGCGTCGGCAGCCGGCGGTCGATGACGATCACGTCGTGGTCTCCGGTCGCCGCCCTCTCGAACCCCGCCTGCCCGTCGGCGATCAGCTCGACCTCGAAGGAAGCCTGCAGAACCTTCGCCATCAGCGGACCGAGTCGGGGGTCGTCCTCGATGAGCAGCAGGTAGGGGCGTGCCCGGGTCTCGTCAGCCGCTGTCATGGTGCGCCTCCCGCGTGTCGTCGTCGCGGGCCGTGGATCGCGGGCATCACGACGTTCAGGATCAGGGGTATCACGATGCAGGCGGCCGAGACCGTCAGCAGGACCGATGCAGCGACATCCGTCGGGTAGTGCACGCCGAGATAGAGGCGCGACCAGGCGACTATCGCGACGACGACGGCGCCGCCCGTGACGTACGCCCACCGATGCCGGCAGTCGCGCAGGGTCAGCAGCAGCCCGATCACCAGGGCGCACGCGAGGGCGGTGTGCCCGCTGGGAAAGCTGAACCCGTGAGGTGCCGCGACGACCGCGGCGCTCAGCTCGGGCCTCGGCCGCTGGACGATGTGCTTCATGGCAGGCGTCGCACTCCAGCACAGCAGCACGACCGCGCAGAACACGACGGCCCTGGTCAGCGACCTGGTGACGAGCCAGATCACGACGGCGATCACGAGGCTCAGACAGAGCGCGACCGCAACACCGAACAGCCAGGCGACGAACTGGGCCGCCGACAGGCCGAGCGCGGTGCGGTTCGACGCGATGGCCTCGAGCGCCCTCGTCTCCGCCGCCGTCCACGAGGCAGAGCGCGTCGCGAGAAGACCGATCACGACGGTGAGCGCGATGCCCGCCATCCCGATCACGATGAGGAGCCACGGATGTCGCACCGGGCGCAACGCCACGGGAGTGGCCGTCCCGTTCATGTCCTGTCGTGCGTCGGGGTGGCGACCAGGGCCGCGAACTCGCTCGTGACCTCCGCCTGGTAGGCAGGGATGTCGAGGCCGCTCTCCGCGACCTCGCCGTTCAGGTACGCGATCATGCCGTCCCTGAGGGCGACGTCGCTCTGGCCGACCACGTGGATCGAGTCGCCGGGCAGAGAGTCGTGCACCGACGAGAACGCTGTCGAGACGATCGGAAGACGGCACACCGCCGCCTCGAGGAGCACCATCGGCTGGCCCTCGTACACGCTGGAGAGCACGAAGCAGTCGGCAGCGGCCATGATGGCGAACGGGTTCTGGTAGGCGCCGGTGAGCGTGACGATGCCGCCGAGTCGCAGCGACTGGATCTGCTCTTCGAGCTCGGCCCGGAGCGGACCGGTTCCGACGATGAGCAGCCGGGTGTCGGGATGCTCGGCGTGCACGGCGGCGAAGGCGCGGATGAGCCGCGCATGGTTCTTCTCCGGCGAGAGCCTGCCGACGGTGACGAACCACGTGCCCTTGTGCTCCCGGAGCTCGGGGACCCACGGCGGGATGACGGCCTCGCAGGTCTCCTCGTCGATCGGATGACCGTCAAGGGCCTCGAGCGGCTCCTGCACCCCGTCGAGCACGCGCTGCACGTTCGGCAGGTTGCGCACGGTCACGAAGCGGTCCGCCGGCGCGTACTCGGCGAGCTCCCTGCGGTTGAGCTCGGTGAGCCTCGGCGAGACGGAGACCAGCTTGTCGAACGACGAGTACAGCTCGAAGACGCGGCCAAGGCTGCGCAGCATGCGCTTCTTGCCGTTCACCTCGCGATGCCGGTCGGCGGCCATCTCGTTGTGCAGCCAGATCGCGCGGGGCGCGTCGGGCGAGTGCAGCAACAGGGTCGCCCAGAACGGGCCGTAGCCGCTGAAGTCGGCGACCCAGTCGAACCGGGCGTCGCCGAACACGCGCGCCCACTCGTCATCCCACAGCGCCTTGTACCGTGCGGGGTCGGCGTGCAGGGTCGTGTCACCGCGCCGCTCGTCGAGCTTGCGCCGCAGCTGCACGAGCTTGCTTCCGTTCATGCCGCCGAGCCGGAAGACCTGCCGCACCTCCGGCGGGACCAGCGACTGATTGGCACGATGCCATTCGCGTCGCGAATACGTCATCAGCGCCGTCACGTCGTATCGCTCATGGTCGATGGCGCGCAGCAGGTTCAGCGCGGCCGTGGTGATGCCGTTCGACCTCATGCCGCCGACGAAGAACAGCAGTCGCTCGCGACCGTCGCGACGGGCGGGACGCACCTCCCGACCCTCGGTGAGCCCCTTGAAGACGATGTCGATCACGCGCTGCGTCACGGAGCCGTCCTCGCGCGGAGCGAACCGCTGCCGCCACTCCTCGTACGACGGCCACTGGTCGGCGCCGCCGAGAAGCTCCGCCATCGCGCGGCCCGCCGCGGCCGGGTCGTCGACGACCGGGCCGGGCAGCTCCTCAGGAGGGAAGTACGTGCCGCGGGTCTCCGAGTATCCAGCCGCGTCGCCGGTGGAGAAGACGATCGGCTTTCCCGTCGCCAGGTAGTCGAAGAAGATCGACGAATAGTCGGTGATCAGGCCGTCGCAGAGGCCGAGGATCACGTTCGTCGGCACGGAGTTGGGCACCAGGATGCGACGCAGCTCCGGCCGCGACGCCGCGAACCCGTGCACGATCTGATGCGTCTTCAGCAGCACGACGTAGTCGGACCCGAGCTCGTTCTGCAGCTGCCTCACGGTCGTGACGAGCTCGTCGATGTCATCCTCCGGCGTGGAGAAGCTGTCGCCGTGCCAGGTCGGCGCGTACAGCACGACGCCTCGGCCCTCGGTCGTGACTCCGGCCCGTTCGAGTGCGGCCATCGCGCTCGCGGTCTCGATCGGAGTGAGCCGCTGCCGGTCGATGCGCGGGTACCCCTCGGTGATGATGCGGCCCTGGTAGACGTTGGTCAGACGGTAGGCGCTCTCGTACATCTGCTCCGCCATGAAGTCGTTGGCGGCCAGCAGGTAGTCGGCGCAGAGAAAGTTGCGCAGCGTGTTCGCGGAGTCCAACGCGCCGTCGGGCATGTCGAAGCCCATCAGCTTCAGGGGCGTGCCGTGCCAGGTGTTCAGGTAGACCTGGCCGGCGCGCTTGCTGAACTCGGAGGGGAACGTCGCGTTGTTGATCAGGTACTGGCTCGTCGCGAGCGCGCGGTAGTAGCCGGCGCTCCGGTAGCGAACGAACCGCACCCTGTCGTCGCCCGCGAACTCGGCGAGCAGATCGCGCTCCGACTCGGGGTCCGCGAGCACCCAGGTGTGCTCGAACTCCGCGAACTCGGGGTCGGCGAGCAGTCCGCGGAAGATCGCCTCGGGATTGCACAGCGCCCCGTTGCCCGAGAACGACTCGTAGAGCACGCTGCCCGGCCGAACCGGCCGCTTGCGCCAGTACGCGTGGTGGTCGAACTGTGCGGCTCGACGCGCGCGCGTGAGTTGACGGCGAATGCGGACGACGGGTGACTTCACGAAGACTCCTGGTTGCTGGACCTCCAGAATATTCGCGACTTGCTCCAAGATCGCTCTCAGAGGCGACCCGGTGCCGCGACGACTTCTGTCGCTCCTATGTGTCTTCCCGAAGATTCCTGAGGAGGCTCGATTCTTGTGCTGGTCTCAAAAGACGGCCTGGACGATCGCATCATGACCACCTATCAGCAGGATGTCGCCGGGTCGCAGCCGCACACCCCCGTCTCGCTCCCCGGCGCGGACGGGACGCGGACGCGGTCCGACACGGACTGGTGGCGGCTTACTGCCGTGACCGTCATCTGGCTGACCAGCCTGTTCGTCGTCGCGCTCTGGATCTCAGGCGGCGCGGTGCGCGACCTCACGAGCGGCGCTGGCGGCGCCCTCGACACGCTCGGCAGGATCAGCGGCCTCGTCGCGGCCAACCTGCTGCTCTACCAGGTGCTGTTGATGGCGCGCATCCCGGTGTTCGAGCGCGGGTTCGGACGCGACGGCATCACGCGGATGCACCGACTCGTCGGCTTCTGGTCGTTCTGGCTCATGCTCGCGCACATCGTGCTGATCACGTTCGGCTACGCGATCGGGAGCAACGTGAACGTGCTCGTGCAGGCGTGGCAATTCGTCTGGGACTACCCGGGCATGCTGCTCGCGACGGCCGGCACGGGGCTGCTGATCATGGTGGTCGTCCTGTCGATGCGTCGCGCGCGTCGCCGGATGCGGTACGAGTCGTGGCACCTGCTGCACCTCTACGCCTATCTGGGCGTCGGCCTGTCGATCCCGCACATGCTGTGGACCGGCGCCGACTTTCTCTCGTCACCGCTCGCGACCGTGTACTGGTGGTCGCTGTGGGCGGCGGCAGCTCTCGCCATCGTGGTCTACCGCGTGCTCGTGCCCGCCGTGCGCTCGATGCGGCACCGCGTGCGCGTCGTGTCCGTCGAGCCCGACGGCGACCGCGGCGTGCTGGTGCGCATGCAGGGACACGCCCTTTCGAGGCTCCGCGCGGAGGCAGGGCAGTTCTTCGTCTGGCGCTTCCTGGACGGGCCCGGATGGATGCGCGGGCATCCGTTCTCCCTAGCGGCGGCCCCATCCGGCGACCAGCTGACCATCTCGGCGCGCATCCTCGGCGACGGCACGCAACGTCTCACCTCGCTGAAGCGCGGCACACGCGTCGTCTTCGAGGGGCCGTTCGGGCGGATGACCGGCCGGGCGCGCACCGGGCGCAAACTCCTGATGATCGGGGCGGGCGCGGGGGTCGCACCCCTCGTGTCGATCCTCGAGGCGGAGCCCTACGCGCCGGGGGACGCCATCCTGCTCGCGCGGGACAGCGACCGCGGCGCGGGGCTGCGTGGTTCGGCGATCACCGAGCTGGTGCAGCGGCGGGGCATCCGATTCGCGCGTCTTGACGGGCCTCGCTCGCACGGCGCGTCGCCGTGGCTGCCCGAGACGCACGCGGCCTGGGCCGGCGACGACCTGCTGCTCTACCTCGCGCCCGATCTCGAGGACTACGACGTCTTCGTGTGCGGTCCTGAGGCCTGGATGAGGAGCGTGACGAGCGACCTGCGGGAGGCCGGGCTGCCGTCATCCCGCATCCACACGGAACGGTTCACGGTATGACCGCCGAGCTCGGAACGGACAGAGGGAGAGAACGATGAAGAAGATCGTCTACGGACTCTTGGCGACGCTGACCGGGGTCGTGCTGCTGTTCAGCTACCGAACGTCGCTGCAGAGCGTCGCGCCGACGGCGTCGACGGGAGAGACCAACGGAACGGGGACCGCGTCGTCGAACGGCTCGTCGTCGACCGGCTCGTCCAGCGGCACGCAGTCGAGCGGGTCGAGCCCCAGCACGTCGGGGTCGAGCGGATCGAGCTCGAGCGCGTCAGCATCGCCGTCGGCCTCTCCGTCGGCCAACGCCTCGGGCAGCTCGTTCAAAGACGGCACCTACACCGGGCAGGCCGTCGACACGCAGTACGGCCCCGTTCAGGTACAGATCACGGTGTCCGGCGGCAAGATCACGAAGGTCGCAGTGCCCCAGTACCCCACCCAGAGCTTCCGCGACCAGGAGATTAATCAGCAGGCCATTCCGCAGCTCGTCTCCGAGTCCCTGAGCGCGCAGAGCGCACACATCGACATGGTCTCCGGCGCCACTTACACCAGCGACGGATACCTGCAGTCGCTGCAGAGCGCCATCGACGAGGCGCACGCATGAGCGGGCTCAGCGTGTCCGGCACCGGCACGAACGCCCAGCACGGGGCGGCCCGCGCGGTGCGCACCGCGACGTTGATGGGCACCGTCGCGAGCATCCACATCATCGGCTCGATCGACGACGACCTCGTCGACGCGGCCGCCGACGACTGCTTCGGCGAGCTCACCGATGTCGAGAGGGTGTTCTCACCCTTCCTGCAGGACTCCGACATCTCGCGGATGCGACGCGGGGAGCTCAGGCTCGAGAATGCGGACAAGCGGGTGGCCGTTGTGCACCGGGCGTGCGAGGCGGCTCTGGATGCCACCGACGGTCTCTTCGACGCGTGGCACGCCGGCTGGTTCGACCCGACGGGCTACGTGAAGGGCTGGGCGACCGACCTCGCGGCGCACCGAACCCTGGCCCCGTTGCTCGGAGTGCCAGGTGTCGAGGCGGTCGGGATCGGCGTCGGCGGCGACATGCAGCTGTTCACCTCGCCCGGTTCCGACTGGCTGTGGCGCGTCGGCGTCGCCGACCCCGCGCACCCTGGCGGCGTGGTCGCGACCCTGGCGGTACGTGACGGCGCGGTGGCCACGTCGGGCACTGCGGAGCGTGGCTCGCACATCGTCGATCCGCGCGCCGTCGATTCCGCTCCTCGGTCGAAGGCCAGGTCGACACCGACCGCAAGCGCGACCGTCGTCGCCGACCGCCTCGAGGCCGCCGACCTCTGGGCGACCACCGCCGTGATCGCCGGCTTCGACGACCTCGGGTGGATCGCGCAGCCAGGGCCGCTCTCGCAACTGCGGTCGGGGATGCTGGTGGCCTCCGACGGCCGGGTGCGCAGATGGGCGCGCGGTGTCGAGCTCACGCCCTCGAATCGTTCGTGGCTCTCCGAGCTGCCGGCAGTGTGAGCAGGAAGACTGTTCCTTCTGACGACGTGCTCTCCACGGTGACGTCGCCCCCATACCTCGTCGCTACCTCTTTGACGAGTGCGAGGCCGATGCCGAATCCGCGTCGGCGTCCCGTCTCGCCCGAGCGTGCGAACCGGTCGAAGACGCGGTCCGGGTCGATCCCGACGATTCCGCCGCCCCGATCGGCGACCCGCAGGGTGGTCGCCCGGCCGTCACGGCCGACCGTCATGCTCACCGTGCTGCCAGTCGGCGCGTGTTGGATGGCGTTGTCGAGAAGCACGATCGCGACCCTGGTCACCGTGACCCTCGGCACGTCGACGAGCACGGACGGCTCGGCACGCAGGTCGAGGATGACGCCGGCTTCCGATGCGAGCGGGGTCATGGCTTCGATGGCGTCGTGTGCGGCATCCGCCACCGTCGTCGGGACGTCGGGCACCACGTTCGAGCCCTCTGCCGTCAGCAGCAGGTCGGTGAGCAGAGCCGTCATCGCGTCGGCGTCGCGGCGCAGGTCGAGGAGCGTGTCGTCGATGG